>NZ_JBRRDR010000061.1:0-23569 GCF_056759755.1 Stenotrophomonas sp. STEN046 | reverse complement strand
CTGCGGGCTATCCGTGGAATGGCGGGGTGAGTCCGGTTACGGGGGACGCTGCAAGTACGTCCCTGTAAGCTCGGTCGCCGCATCCATGCGGCTCACGCCCCCGCAACCGGACCCACCCCGCCTTAGACAGATTCCTGGAACTGTTGGTAGGTGTCGACCTTGGTCGACACGGATCCACGCCATGCGTGGATGACATACAAACGATCGAAGAAGACACCAGGCCCGGTGCCGGTCTGGCTAGACTGGGCCCATGTCGATCGAACTGCGTCACCTGCGTTACTTCCTAGCCGTTGCCGATACGCTGCACTTCGGCCAGGCGGCGGAGCGTCTGGGGATGTCGCAGCCGCCACTCAGCCAGCAGATCCGCCAGCTGGAGGAACTGATTGGCGCGCGCTTGTTCGTGCGCAGTCATCGCCGTGTACAGCTGACGCCTGCGGGCGAGCTGCTGCAGGAGCGCGCGCGTGCCATCGTGCTGCAGGTCGAATCTGCGGTGGACGAAGTGCAGCGCGCGCAGCGTGGTGAGCAGGGCGAGCTGCGCATCGGGCTGACCCGCGCCACGCCGCTGTCACCGCAGATTCCACGGTCGATCCTGCACTACCGCCAGCAGTACCCGCAGGTGCGCCTGCAGCTGAGCGAGATGAACACCCTGCAGCAGATCGACGCGCTGCTCGATGGCAGCCTGGATGTGGGCATCATCCGCAAACGTACGCTGCCGGCCGAACTGGTGGCGCACAGCCTGTTCGTCGATCCGCTGGCGCTGATCGTGCACGCCGACCACCCTGCGCTGCGCCGTCTTTCCAGGCAGGGCGCGCTGTCGCTGCATGATTTCGCCCAGGAACCGTTCGTGGCGTTCCGCCGCACCGCCGGTGCCGGTATCCATGACCACATGATCGCGCTGTGTGCGGCGGCCGGGTTCACCCCGCGCATCGTGCAGGAAGCGGGCGAAGCGTCGACATTGATCAGCCTGGCGGCGGCGGGCCTGGGCGCGGCGATCCTGCCATCGTCGTGCGACCACATCCGGGTGGAAGGCGCGCGTTTCGTTCCGCTGGCCGATGCCGGTGCGCATTCGGAAGTGCAGCTGGCATGGCGCCGCGAAGG
Source organism: Stenotrophomonas sp. STEN046 (assembly GCF_056759755.1). Classification (NCBI taxonomy): domain Bacteria; kingdom Pseudomonadati; phylum Pseudomonadota; class Gammaproteobacteria; order Lysobacterales; family Lysobacteraceae; genus Stenotrophomonas; species Stenotrophomonas sp. STEN046. Next base: position 22,471 of record NZ_JBRRDR010000061.1, on the reverse strand, counting down.
CGTCACGCCACTGATCCGCAATTTCGCTGGCCTGCTGCGCGAGGCGTTTGCAGAGGGCTGATGCGGCCGACCATGCAGCTTTGGTAGATGCCAACCTTGGTTGGAGCGCCGACCAAGGTCGGCATCTACCAGAGCAGCGCCGCGCCCCAGTGGAGCGCGCGTTGTGTCAGGCCGTCGCCGGCTGTGGGGCGCGCTGCTGCAAAGCCCAGACAATGCCGCCACCGATCAAGGTCAGCACAGCGGCGAACGCGCACACGCCCAGCCAATCCCACGCGGCATAGGCCAGGCCGCCCACCGCGCCCAGCACGCTGGAACCCAGGTAGTAGGCAAACAGGTACAGCGCCGAAGCTTCGGCACGCATCGATCCGGCACGGCTGCCGACCCAGCTGCTGGCCACCGAATGGCCGCCGAAGAAGCCAAAGGTCACCAGCGCGATGCCCACGGCCATCGCCGACAGCCACGGCATGGCCAACAGCGCGATGCCCACGCCGATCAGGCCGAACGAGATCGACAGGATGCGGCCACGGCCATATCGGGTCGCCTGCTGGCCCATCCAGGCAGAGCTGAAGGTGCCCACCAGGTACACGCTGAAGATCAGGCCGACCACGGTCTGGCTGAGGCGGTACGGCGGCGCCAGCAGGTGGTAGCCGAGGTAGTTGTAGAGGGTGACGAACACGCCCATCAGCACGAACGAGGTGGCAAACAGCCACGGCAGGCCCGGGTCGGCGAACAGCGTGCGCCAGCGCGCAGGCAACTGGCGCAGGCCACTGCGGCTGGCTTGGAAGTGCCGCGACGGCGGCAGCTGCAGCCACAGCAGCACGGTACTGGCCACGGCGATGATCGAAACCACGCCGATGCCCCAGCGCCAGCCCCAATGGTCGGCGATGATACCGGCCAGCAGGCGCCCGCTCATGCCGCCGATGGCATTGCCGCCGATGTACAGGCCCATCGCCAGGCCCAGCGCGCGGCTGTCCATCTCTTCAACCAGATAGGTCATCGCCACCGCCGGTACACCACTCAGCGCCAGGCCGAGCAAGGTGCGCAGCACCAGCATCGTGGACCAGTCATCCACCAGCGCGGTACACAACGACAACGTGGCCGACGCCAGCAGCGCGACGATCATCAGCGGACGGCGGCCGACCGCATCGGACAGCAGTCCGGCCAGCAGCATCGCCACGGCCAGCGTGCCGGTGGTCAGCGACAGCGACATTGCACTGCCGGCGGCGGAGACGCCGAAGTGGCGGCTGAACTCGGGCAGCAGCGGCTGCACCGTATACAGCAGGCCGAAGGTGGAAAAGCCGGCCAGGAACAGCGCCAGCGCGGTACGGCGGAACGCCGGCGTGCCTTGTTGGATGCGGGTGTCGGCGGGGCTTTCAACAGTGCGGGGGCGGTCGGCAGCGGCCGCCGGGATTTCGCCAGTCATCGGATCGATAGGCCGTGGGGGCGGCCGGCAGCAGGAAGAACAGGCCCCAGACTAGGCCGGTCCATCCAGTCGATCCATAACCTGATAAGTCAGGATTGATACTTACCAAATATCAATTCAGCTTACAGGTGCTGCCATTCGAAGCCTTCGCCACTGCGGTAATAGACCGCCAGCGCGCGGCCGTAGATCTTGTCAGCGTCTACGAAGCCGAAGAAGCGGCCATCGAAGCTATCGCCGCGGTGGTCGCCCAGCACCAGCACCTTGCCCGCTGGCACCTGCAGATCGGTGATGTCCGGGCCACCGCCCCTGTCCAGATCCAGGCGGGCGCGGCGCTCGCCGAAGGCTTCCACATCCTGCAGGTCGGCGGTCTGCAGCGGCCGACCGTTGATGCTCAGGTGGCCGCCGTGCAGCTGCACGTGGTCGCCGGCCACGGCCGCCACACGCTTGATCAGTCGGGTACCGTCGGCAGGCGAATCGAACACCGCCACTTCACCGCGCTGCGGCGTGCCGGTAGCCAGCAGCTGCTTGCTGGTGAACGGCAGCCGCAGGCCGTAGGCGCGCATGTCCACCACGACGCGGTCGCCGGGCTGCAGGGTCGGCTGCATCGAGCCGCTGGGCACTACGTAGTGGTTGGCCAGGGTGTCGCGGGCCGCAGCCAGCAGGCCCAGCATCACCAGCAATGGCAGCGCCTCCTTTTTCAGCCAGACAAGCGCGCGCTGTGAAAACGGGGGGCGGGCAACAGCATCCATGTCAGGTTCCGGGTGGGTGGTGTCGGCATCAGACTGCGAGCAGGTGCCGGAGGTTCCCGGTCGCGCCGGGCCACGCCCGGCGAGCGCACAGCGTGGCCGTTCCAACACGCCGCCGGGCATGGCCCGGCGCGACCGATGCACGGGTTACGCAGGTTTTACGCCCCGGCCCGGCATCGGGCATCGCACCTTTACGGGCACCGCGCGCATCGTGTGCCCACCGCGCCGCAGGGCGCATTCCGCAAGGTGTTGTATGACCCTCCTGGTGATCCGCCACGCGTCCTTGTCGGCGCCACGCCCGCAGCTGCCCGCGCAGCTGGGCGGCCATCGCGTGCTGTGCAGCGACTGCGCCAGCCTGTCCGAAGTCCGCCAGTGCCTGTGCCAGCCGCAGGCGCGTTCGGCCGACTGGGTGCTGCTGGATGTCGGCGTGGCCGACGAGGCGCAATGGCAGGCCGAGGGTGGTGCACTGCAGGCGGCGCTGGAACGGCTGCCGGCGCAGTACATCGAGCTGCAGGCGCCCAGCGAGCGCGGCCTGGAGGCGCGGCTGCGTCTGCAGCACGGTCCCGCTGCCGTGGTGGTCGACCAGCGCAGCCAGCAGGCCGGTTATCCGTTGTCGCTGGCCATCGTCGGCCGCCGCCTGGCACAGGAGGGTTGAGCCATGTCGATCTTCATCATCCGCGGCCCGGAAGCAGCCGGTGCGCTGATCCGCACGGCGCTGCCGCTGCCGGCACCGGTGCTGAAATCGCTGGTGCACCGTGCGATCGATGCCGGTACCAGCGTGGCGATCCGTGCCTGCGGCTCTGAACAGGAACTGCTGGACGCACTGCGCGTGGCCGACCACAGCCGCGGCGAAGTCACCCTGCTGGACCCCGGCGCGTGTGCCAACAGCCTGCGCCTGCAGCGCCTGCTGCCTTACCTGCACAACGCCTACGTGGAAGTGCACGACGATGGTGCGGTGGCCGAGCCATGTCTGCCGGCCGGTGTCGGCCAGCGCCTGGGCATCGCCGCCGGGTACGGCGCGCAGAGCTATGTGCTGGCGCTGGATATCGCGTTGGACCACCTGGGGTTGGCCGAGCAGGCAAACCGGGTGCATGTGGGAACGTGATGGCCGGGCTGCGCCCGGCACCCGGTAGTGCCGGCCGCTGGCCGGCAACCTCCAACAGCGACAGCAACAGCAGAGGCTGGATTTCCGTGGGATGGCGAGGATGAGCGGCGAACTGCGGAATCTGTCGATGGCATCGACGCAACAAAAAACGGCGGGGTTGCCCCCGCCGTTTTCGCGTTCTTACTTCAGCCCGCGGAACTTCAGCAGCGGCTCCACCGAAGGGTCCTTGCCGCGGAAATCACGGTACAGGGTCGACAGTTCCACACTGTTGCCGCGCGAGAGGATCTTGTCGCGGAACTCCTGGCCGTTGGCCGCCGTCAGGCCACCGTGTTCGGTGAACCACTGGTAGGCGTCATGGTCCAGCACCTCGGCCCAGAAGTAGGCGTAGTAACCGGCCGAGTAGCCGCCACCCCAGATGTGGTCGAAGTAGGTGGTGCGGTAGCGCGGCGGCACCTGCGGCAGGTCGACCTTGAACTTCTTCAGCGCGCCGGCTTCGAAGGCCCCCACATCCTGCAGCGGGGCATCAGCCTTCTGCGTGTGCCAGGCCAGGTCCAGCAATGCCGCCGACAGGTACTCGGTGGTGGCATAGCCCTGGTTGAAGCTGCGCGCCTTGAGGATCTTGTCGACCAGCTCCTGCGGCATCGCCTCGCCGGTCTTGTAGTGCTTGGCGTAGTTGGCGAACACCTTCGGATCCAGCGCCCAGTGCTCATTGAACTGCGACGGGAACTCGACGAAATCGCGCGAGGTGGCGGTGCCGGCGATCGACGGGTACTTCACGTTCGAGAACATGCCGTGCAGCGCATGGCCGAACTCATGGAACATCGTGGTGACGTCGTCGAAGCTGATCAGCGCAGGCTGGCCGGCGGCCGGCTTGGTGAAGTTGCAGACGTTGTAGACCACCGGCTTGGCACCGGTCAGGCCGTCCTGCTCGACGAACACGTCCATCCAGGCGCCGCCGGACTTGCTGTCACGCTTGAAGTAGTCGGTGTAGAACAGGGCCAGCGAAGTGCCGTCCTTGTCGAACACTTCGTACACCTTCATGTCCGGGTTGTAGGTCGGAATGTCGGTGCGCGGCTTGAAGGTGATGCCGTACAGCTGGGTGGCGGCGTAGAAGACGCCATTCTGCAGCACGTTGTCCAGCTCGAAGTACGGCTTGACCTGCGATTCGTCCAGATCGTACTTGGCCTTGCGCACCTGCTCCGCGTAGAAATCCCAATCCGAGGCGGCGACCTGGAAACCACCCTTCTGGGCGTCAATCACCTTCTGGATCTCACCGGCCTCGGCGCGTGCCTTGGCGGTGGCCGCCGGCACGGTGTCGGTCAGCAGTTTCAGCGCGGCAGCCGGGGTCTTGGCCATCTGGTCGCCCAGCTGGTAGTCGGCGAAGGTATCAAAGCCCAGCAGCTTGGCCTTCTGCGCACGCAGCTGGGCCAGGCGCTGCACGGTCTGCCGGGTATCGTTAGCATCGCCACGCTCGGCGCGGGTTTCCGAAGCCTTGAGCACGGCGGCGCGCTGGTCGCGGTCGCTCAGCGAGCCGAGCACCGGCTGCTGGGTGGTGTTCTGCAGCGGCAGCAGGAACTTGCCATCCAGCTTGCGGTCCTTGGCGGCCGAGGCAGCATTGTTGATCGCACCTTCGTCCAGGCCGGCCAGCTTGGCCTTGTCATCGACGACAACGGCGGCGGCGGCGGTGGCGGCAACCAGGCGGGTGTGGAACTGGGTGGAGAGCGTGGTCTCTTCCACGTTCAGCTTGCGCAGGCTGGCCTTGTCGGCGTCGGACAGCTGCGCGCCGGAGCGCACCAGGCCATCGTAGTAATGCTCGACCAGGCGCTTCTGCACCGGGTCCAGGCTGAGCGTCTCGCGCTGGTCGTACAGCGACTTCACGCGCGCGAACAGCTTGGGATCGAGGTTGATCTCGTCCTGGTGCGCGGCCAGCTTGGGTGCCACTTCTTCCTGGATCTTCTGGCGGGCATCGTTGGTATCGGCCTGGACCAGGCCGAAGAAGATGCGCGACACGCGGGTCAAGGTCTCGCCGCTGCGCTCCATCGCCACGATGGTGTTGTCGAAGGTAGCCGGCTCGGTGCTGTCGGCGATCTTGCGCACGTCGGCCAGGTGCTGGCGCATGCCTTCTTCGAACGCCGGCAGGTAGTCGCTGTCCTTGATCTTGTCGAAGGGCGGCGCCTGGAACGGCAGGCTGCTCGCGCTCAACAGCGGGTTGGTGGAGGCTTCGGCCGGCTGCTGGGCCGGGGCTTTCTGGGCTTCGGACACGGGGGTGGACTCCTTGCCGGAACAGGCCGCCAGCGCCAGGCTGATGGCGGCGGCCAGGACTACGGTACGCGACATGTAAAACGCTCCTTGGGCAGACGGTACGGAATGGCAGCCCTCCACCCTACTCCTGTCCCGGGCGCCCGGCATGTGCCGGACGTGGCGTCTACGCCGCCGGCAGCGGCCGGCTCAGACCGTGCCGCGGGTCTTGCCGATCCAGGGCCGGTAGAACTCACGGATCGCCGCCATGTCGGCCGCGTCGTCGCCGCTGGGATGGAACACCGGGCCGATGCCGATGATCTTTTCCGGGTAATGGAAATACGCGGCCAGGACCGGCACGTCGGCCATCCGCGCGATTTTCAGGAAGCCGGCCTTCCAGTCCTTCACCGCCTTGCGCGTGCCTTCCGGGGTGATGGCGAACCACATCTTCTCGTTGTTGCGCAGCAGGTCCACCGCCTGGCCGACGGTGCCCTGCGGCGAACTGCGGTCCAGTGGGATCACCCCCAGCTTGTGCAGCAGCGGGCCCAGTGGCCACCAGAACAGCGATGCCTTGCCCAGCACTTTCACTTTCATGCCCAGCGCGATCTTGGCCGCCATGCCCCACAGGCCGTCCCAGTTGGACGAATGCGGTGCAATGATGAAAACCAGCCTCGGGATGTCGGGCAGGGTGCCGGTCACCTTCCAGCCGCCCATGCGCAGGGTGCAGCGCGCCAGCCAGCGCAGGAAACGGTTCGGTCTGACCTGCGGCATGTTCGGCGGAATGGCCGGCAGCAACGGCGTCGGGTTGTTCAAGCAATCACTCCCAGTCACGTGATGAGCGTCCGCGCTTGACCTGCGCGCGCCCGCGTTTGGCGTCCAGACGACGCAGTTTGGACCCATGGGTCGGCTTGGTGGCCTTGCGTGGCTTGGGCACGTGCAGCCCGGCCTGGATGAAGGCCGCCAGCCGCTCGCGCGCATCCTCGCGATTGCGATCCTGGGTCCGGAAACGTTGCGCATCGATGACCAGCACGCCTTCGCCGGTCATGCGCCGGTCGCGCCGCGCCAGCAGGCGTTCGCGCAACGGTTCGGGCAACGAGGGCGAGCCGGCGATGTCGAAACGCAGTTCCACCGCAGTGGAGACCTTGTTGACGTTCTGCCCACCGGCACCGCTGGCACGCACGAAACGCTCGACGATCTCGCCGTCGGGGATTTCAAGCTGCGCGCTGATGGTGACCGGTCCACTGCCCATACGCGCATTGTAGCGGCAGCCGCGTGGCCGTGGCTGCCATCGCGTCCCGTATGCCGCCGATCAGGTACCGAACACGTAGCCTTCGCCTTTGTCGGCGGTATGCTGGCCATCCCCGTGTATTGCCAGGACGCTTCGCATGACCCGCTTCGTTCCCTCCCTGCTGCGCCGCACTGCCCTCCTGCTGGCTCTGGTTGCGGCCAGCACCCCAGCGCTGGCCGCAGCGCCCACCGATGGCGATATCAACCGGCTGCTGTCGGCCTCGCGCGCGCAGAGCATGATCGACACCATGCTGCCGCAGATCGAAACGATGCAGCAGCAGCAGTTCAAGCAGGTCGCCGCACAGCGCCAACTCAACGACCAGCAGAAGGAACAGCTGCAGCGCATCCAGGCGCGCACCAGCCAGACCCTTCGCCAGGCGTTGTCGTGGCAGCAGCTGCGGCCGATGTACGTGGACCTGTACAAGAAGACCTTCAGCAAGGAAGACGTGCTGGCGATGGCCGAATTCTATGAGAGCCCGGCCGGCCAGAGCCTGCTCGACAAGACCCCGGCGCTGATGCAGAACGTGATGGTGGCGATCCAGACGCGCATGCAGCCGTTGTTTGCCGATCTGCAGAAGGACCTGGAAGCGATCGTCAACGAGCCGGAAAAGAAGTGAGGCGGGAGCGCCGGGCCATGCCCGGCGAGCGCGAAGCGCGGCCGTTTCATCGTAGAAGCCGCCGGGCATGGCCCGGCGCTACCGCTATGGCACCTGCCAGCCGAACAGGTCCATGGCCTTCTGGAACTCGCCGTCCACCGGGGCGCGCACGTCCAGCATGCCGCCGTCCGGATGCGGGAAGCGCAGGCGCTCGGCGTGCAGCAGCATGCGGTGCACGCCCTGCATGCGGAAATTGCGGTTGTGGCGTCCATCCCCGTGGCTGGTGTCGCCGATCAGGTGATGCGACAGATGCTTCAGATGGCGGCGGATCTGCCGGAAGCGCCCGGTCAGCGGCTGGCAGCGCAGCAATGCATAGCGCGAGCTGGTGAACTCGCCCACCGGCACTGACAGCTCGCCGGTTGCCAGGCGTTGGAAACCGGTCACCGCCGGCTTCTTCACCGGCTTGCCCGGGCCGCCATCCAGGTCATGGTCGACCTGCCAGCTCTCCTCGGCCGGCCAACCGCGGCAGATGGCCAGGTAATCCTTGCTGACCTCTCCGCCCATCAGCGCCTTGCCCAGCGTGCTGGCGGTTTCGCGGTCGAAGGCCAGCAGCAGGCAGCCACTGGTCGCCCGGTCCAGGCGGTGGACCAGGAAGATCGGTCGGCCCAGCTGCTCACGCAGGCGGTCAGCCAGAAAATCATCTTCGCCACGGGCCAGCTTGCTGTCGTGGACCATCAGGCCGGCCGGCTTGTTGACCACGGCCAGACGCTCGTCCAGGTGCAGCAGCTGCAGGGGCGCGGTTTCGGTCTCGACCGCGGCGAGGGTGTCAGGTTCGGTACTCACCGCGCGATTATCCGGGCTGGGCACTGAATGCGGTAGAGCCGGCCGCTGGCCGGCTGCCGCCGGGCAGCCTGATTGTTGCGGTTGCCGGCCAGCGGCCGACGCTACCGGGGTCAGGCATTGCGGAAGGCCAGCAGCTCGCCATTGCCCACCGGCACCAGGCTGGTGCTGAAGTCCCCGTCTGCGTCCAGCAGTGCCCGCAGCGGCTCCATCTGTTGCGCATGCGAAGTTGCGTTGTCCACCACCAGCAGGCCACCCGGGCGCAGCACGCGGCGCAGCTGCGGCCACCAGCCGGCGTACTGCCCACGGGCCGAATCGAGGAACAACAGATCGACGCTGGCGTCGTCGGCCTGTGCCAGCCATTGCCCGGCATCGACGTGGACCAGTGTGATGCGTGCACCCAGACCGCTGCGGTCGAAGGTGTCACGCGCCAACGCTACCTTGTCGTCCGCATATTCCAGGGTGGTTACATGGCCGTCGATAGCGGCAGCGGCTTCGGCCAGCCACAGCGTGGAATAGCCATTGGAGGTGCCGATTTCCAGCACCCGCCGCGCCTGCCCGAAACGCACCAGCACCGAGAGCAGCTCGCCGGTATCGGCAGTGATGTTGAGCATGCGGCGGCCGCGTTCGGTTTCGCGCGCGTCGTTTTCGGCACCGAAACGGGCCAGATCTTCCTTCAGGTTCGACAGGTTCACGGCCACCGTCCAATGCGTTCGCCACGTGACAGCGCCAATTGTTGCCCAATGCAGGGCGTTTCGGACGATTCCTAGGCCTGTTTCGGCTTTTTTTATTGCGATAGTCCCCGTCTCTTCACGCGGGGACAGCACACCTGTCCGCCGCCCACCCGGTTTGAAGGACACGGCCATGGCTCTCGACATTCTGGCAATCGGTGCCCACCCCGACGACATCGAGCTCGGCTGCGGCGGCAGCCTGGCCAAGCTCGCGCGTGACGGTGCACGCATCCACGCGCTGGTGCTCAGCCGTGGGGGACGCGGCTGCCACGACGGCACCGATCGCAGCGACGAATCACACCGCGCGCTGCGTCGCCTGGGAGTCATCGATGTGATCCAGCAGGATTTCCCGGACACACGCTTTCCCAGCTGCCGCAACGACATCATCGCGGCGATCGAACAGGCCTGCGCCATGATCGCTCCGCATCGCATCTACACGATGTGCGGCGAAGATCACCACCAGGACCATCGCACCACCCACGAAGCAACGGTGATCGCCTGCCGCAGGACCCCGCAGATCCTGTGCTACGAGAGCCCCAGCACGCTGCCGCAGTTCGCGCCGCAGGTATTTGAGGACATCAGCGCGCAGCTGGAGCTGAAGATCCGCGCGCTGCACGAGCACACCAGCCAGGGCGATCGCCACTACATGCAGGAAAGCCATCTGCGCTGCCATGCGCAGTTCCGCGGCCAGCAGGTCGGCATCGGTCCCAGCGAAGGCTTCCAGGCACACCGGATGGTGCTGTGATGAAAACCCTGCTGTTCCTTGCCATGTGCGCCTTCATCATCGTGCGCCTGCTGGTGCATGCATCGCGCAGGCCCAGCCAGCGCCGGTGCTGCATCGATGCCATCGTACCGGCCTACAACGAGGCGCCGTGCCTGCAGCGTTCGCTTACCGATCTGCTGCACAACCCGTACATCGCACGCGTGATCTGTGTGAATGATGGGTCCACCGATGGTACCGCGCAGGTGCTCGATGCACTGCAGCTGCAGTGGCCCGGCCGCCTGCTGGCCGTGCACCAGGCCAACACCGGCAAGGGCGGCGCGCTGATGCATGGGCTGCAGCATGCCAGCGCCGCGCAGGTGTTCCTGACCGATGCCGATACCCGCGTTGATCCGCGCAGCGATGGCCTGGGCCACTTGCTGGCCGAGATCGAACGCGGTGCCGACGCGGTGGGCGGCGTGCCCTCCTCATGCCTGCAGGGCGCCGGCCTGCTGCCCCATGTGCGCGCCAGCCTGAAGCTGCCGATGATCGTCATCAAGCGCAGCTTCCAGCAGTGGCTGGGCGGTGCGCCGTTCATCGTCTCCGGCTCGTGCGGGCTGTTCCGCACCAGCGTGCTGCGCAAGGTGGGCTTTTCCGACCGCACCCGGGTCGAGGACCTGGACATGTCCTGGTCGCTGGTGGCCCAGGGCTATCGTGTGCGGCAGAGCATCCGCTGCGTGGTCTACCCGCAGGAATGCAACACGCTGGTGGAGGAATGGCGACGCTGGCGGCGCTGGATCGTCGGCTATGCGGTATGCATGCGCCTGCATCGAAGGTTGCTGCTGACCCGCTTCGGTCTGTTCAGCATCCTGCCGATGATCCTGCTGGCGCTGGTCGGCGTCGTCGCAGCGCTGCAGCTGTGGCTGGGCGCAACCGCCGTACATGGCCCCGCCGGGATGGTGGTGGCCGTGGTGCCGCTGGTGTGGATCGGCATCGTGATGGTGCTGGGCCTGGTCAGTGCCGTGCACCATCGGTGCCCGTGGCTGGTGCCGGCCGCAGCGTTGTCCATGTTGTACGTGCTGCTGGCCTACGCAATCTGGCTGGTCCATGGACTGAAGGGTCTTTTCACCGGCCGCGAGCCTGCGCGCGACAAGCCGACGAGGTATCCGCATGTGGTGGAGTGAGCTGGACACGCTGGCCAGCGAACTGGCATCGCTGCAGACCCATATCGATCCGGGCGCCGAGGTCTCTGCGCAGGCATCGCTGCGTGGCGCGGTGCATGTCGGCGCCGGCAGCCGGATCTGCGATGGCGCCTGCATCCAGGGCCCGGTATGGATCGGGCGTGACTGCCTGATTGGCAATCATGCGTTGCTGCGCGGCCCGCTGCGCATTGACGATGGCACCCGCATCGGTTTCGCCAGCGAGATCAAGCATGCACTGATAGGCCCCGGCGTGAGCATCGGGCCGCAGTGCTTCATCGGCGACAGCCGCATCGATCATCACGCCTATCTGGGCGCCCTGGTGCGCACCAGCAACCACCGGCTGGATGGCCACACCGTCGCCGTGCACAGCAATGGCCAGATCATCGACAGCGGGCGCGACAAGCTCGGTGCCTGGATCGGCGCACGCGCGGCGCTGGGCGTCGGGGTGATCATCCTGCCCGGTCGCATCGTCGCACCCGGCAGCCTGTTCGGACCACGCATCACCGTGGAACGCAACCTGCCACCAGGCCGCTACCGGCTGCTGCAACACCTGCATTCCCAACCCCTGGAGTAATCACCATGCGATTGATCATTCGTGGCGCACTGCCGTGCGCCCTGTTGCTGGCTGCTGCCAGCGCCCATGCCGGCGTCGATCGGGTATCGCTGCAACTGGACAGCGCCGACTACAACGAAGGCTTCGGCAAGCGCGACGTGCAGACCCTGGAAGTCGCCGGCCGCACCGGCGACAGCCGCTGGCACCTGGGCCTGGCCCACGGTGAGCGCGACTACGGCAACGCGCGATTTGCCGGTAATCGCGTGCAGGGCTCGCTGCACCACACCTGGTCGCCACGCCTGTCCACCCGTACCGCCGTGATCGCCTCCAACGACGACCCGGTGTTCGTCAATCGCCAGCTCAACCAGGACCTGTACTGGAACGTGGCGGACCAGACCGTGCTGAGCCTTGGTGGCAAGTACGCCGAGTATCACGGCAGCGGCTACGTGAGTGGCTGGTCGGTGGGTGCTTCGCACTACTTCCCGCGGGTAACGGCGTCGATCAGGCATGAGCGTCATCGCCAGAGCAATGGCCCCGACGGCCATGGCACCACCCTGTCGCTGCGCCTGAAGGACAGCCAGGGGCGTGGTTCGACCCAGCTGTGGCTGGGCAGCGGCACGTCCGGCTATACCGCCGAGGCCGATCCGCTGCTGCTGCGCGAGCACGACGCCAAGCGCATGTTCCTGCGCCGCAGCCAGCCGTTGGGCGAGCACCTGGTGCTGGACATCGGACTGGGCAAGACCTGGCACAGAACGCGCCTGGATCGCTTCCAGAGCGTGCATTCCCAGCTGGGCCTGGGCTACCACTGGTAACCGGGGAAGCGACGGCGGTTCGCCGTCGTCGCTGTTCTCAGTCTGTGGCGGTCAACGCCACCAGGCCCGTGCCAGTGCCAAGGCACCCACCGCACCGGATACCCAGCTCCACATCGGCAGGTCGCCCCAGTACCAGCCTGGCGGCTGCAGCACGTACATCAACGCGGCAATGGCCAGCAGGCCGACACCGGTGATGGCACCGACGGCATGCTTCTGCAGGCGCTGCACGCTGGCATCCAACGCCACCAGGTCGCGCGAACGCATCGCCAGTTCATGCCGTCCTTCCACCTGCTGGGTCAGCCAGGCGTGCACCAGGCGCGGCATGTCCGGCGCATGGGTCATGATTTCCGGCAGGCGCTTGCCGATTTCCCGCACGACGCGGCGCGGGCTGTAGCGCTCGCGCAGGATCCTGGCCAGCACCGGCTTGGCCACCGCCCAGATGTCGATCTGCGGGTCCAGCTGGCGGCCCACGCCTTCGATGTTCAGCAGGGTCTTCTGCAGCAGGATCAGCTGTGGCTGCAGGGTCAACTGGTAGCGCTGGGCCACGCGGAACAGCTTCATCAGCACTTCGGCCAGCGAGATCTGCGACAGCGGCCGCGTGAAGTACGGCTCGCACACCGAGCGCACCGCGGCCTCGAGATCGTCGATGCGCACGTTGTCCGGCATCCAGCGCGCCTGGACGTGCAGCTCGGCGATGCGGCGGTAATCGCGGTTGAAGATGGCCATGAAATTCTCGGCCAGGTAGTACTGATCTTCCTGCGACAGCTGGCCCATGATGCCGAAATCGAGCGCGATGAAACGCGGGTTGTTGCGGCGTGCCGGATCGGTATCGACCCAGATGTTGCCGGCATGTGCGTCGGCATGGAAGAAGTTGTCGCGGAACACCTGGGTGTAGAACACCCGCACGCCCTTGGCCGCCAGCGCCTTGCGGTCGATACCGGCCTTGTCCAGTGCAGCGATGTCATCGGAGGGGATGCCCCATACGCGTTCCAGGGTCAGCGCGCGTTCGGCGGTGTGGCTCCAGATCACTTCCGGCACATACAGATCGTCGGAGTTCTCCCAGAAGCGGCGCAGCACGCTGGCATTGGCGCCTTCGCGCTGCAGGTCCAGCTCGGCGGCCAGGGTGTTCTCCACTTCGGCCACCACTTCGCGCGGACGGATCTTGTCGGCACGGGGGTGGGTGCGCTCGACCAGCGTGGCCAGCGAATTGAGCAATGCGATATCCGCGTCGATCTGCTTCTCGATGCCCGGGCGCAGCACCTTGACCACCACCTGGCGGCCATCGGCCAGCGTGGCCGCATGCACCTGCGCGATCGAGGCCGATGCCAGCGGCTCGGTATCGAAGCTGGCGAAGGCTTCGCTGACCGGCAGGCCGAGGGTCTGTTCAACGATGCGGCGCGCGGTCTCGCCGTCGAACGGCTTGACCCGGTCCTGCAGCAGAGTCAGCTCGTTGGCCACGTCTGGCGGCACCAGGTCGCGGCGGGTCGACAGGATCTGCCCGAACTTGACGAAGATCGGCCCCAGGTCCTGCAGCGCCAGGCGCAGGCGCGCGCCCCGCGACTGTGCCGCGATCGCGGCCGAGGCACGCGGTACGAACGGTTTGGCCAGCCGCAGCCAGCGCTCGGCCGGCGTGCCCTGCAGCAGGTCGTCCAGACGGTAGCGAAGGATCACCCGGCCGATGCGGCTGGCCCGCAGCAGCGCCTTCATGCAGCACCCCGCAGGCGCTGCACGCGCGCGCCGAGGCGCTCAACGTCGTCACGCAGCACGTCCACGTCATCGTGGAAGGCATCCAGTTCGGCACGCGGAACCACGTCGCGCGATTCCTCGGTAATGAATTCGGCGGCGCTGTGGGCGAGGTCGATGGCGCCCTGACGGGCATGCTGCAGGGCGCTGCGCAGGGTGTTGGCGACCTGCACGCCCAGCACCTCGCCGAATACGCTGACGAACGGCTGCTGCCAATCCGGGTCGAAGCCCTTGGCCAGCTGCTGCAGGCGACGCGCCAGCTCGGCATCGCCGGCCACACGCACGCGGCCCTTGCCGTTGTCGGCTCCCTGGCGGGCATTGGCCAGCAGCGGCAGCTGTGCGAGCACGCCAGCCAGGCTGCTGCGCACGGCCAGATCGGCCTCCTGCGCGCCCACCGGCCCCACCCGCAGCTGGTCACCGTCAACGCTGATGCGCATCGCCAACGGCGGTGCTTCCAGGGTCAGGTCGATATGCCGGCCATCCAGGCTGGCCAGCGCGTGGCGGGTATCCGGATCCAGCGCCAGGGCGCGGTTCAGGGCGATCTGCAGGGCGCGGCCGGCGACCGGCTTGAGGGACTTGAGCAGGGAAAGAGCCATGTGCGCATTCTACCTGCGCCGGTGGCGGGCTTGGGCCGGGCTGCCGCCCGGCACCCGCAGACGCAACGGCAACATCAAAAGCCGACGTGCTGTGGGGAGGCGGGGCACTGTGGGTGTGCGGGGCCGCCGTGAACCCGTCCTGGGGGCTTGGTCGCCGCATCCATGCGGCTCACACCCCGCAAACCCACACCGCCCCGCCTTCGACAGGTTTCCGGTAGCCGTGGTGCTTGCGGTATTGCGGCCGCTGGCCGGCAACCTCAGTCGGTTGGTAGGTGTCGACCTTGGTCGACACGGTAGATCAGGGGCATGCGCAATTGACGCGTGCGAAGGGATTTCGGGTTCATCTGTGCCTCACGCGCAGGGCCGATGAAGGTTCATGCTATGCAGCCACGCATCACACAGGACATCGCATTCCATGGCACGGACCCGGGTCGGCATCATCTTCGGTGGCAGGTCTTCCGAACACGAAGTGTCGCTGCAGTCAGCGAAGAACATCCTCGACGCACTCGACCGCGAGCGCTTCGAACCGGTGCTGATCGGTATCGACAAGCAGGGCCAGTGGCATCTCAGCCAGCCCGATACGTTCCTGCTCGATGCCGACGACCCGGCACGCATCGCCCTGCGTCCTTCCGGCACCGCACTGGCCGTGCGCCCGGGTGCCGAACAGGCACAGCTGCAGGCGGTCGATGTGGGCACCGCGCTGGGCCAGATCGATGTGGTGCTGCCAATCGTGCATGGCCCGTTGGGCGAGGACGGCGCGTTGCAGGGCCTGCTGCGCATGGCCAACCTGCCCTTCGTCGGTTCGCCGGTACTGGGTTCGGCGGTGGCGATGGACAAGGATGTGGCCAAGCGCCTGCTGCGCGATGCGGGCCTGCAGGTAGCGCCATGGGTCTGCATCCGACGCCATGAAGCTGACACGGTCGATGTCACGGCGCTGATCGAAGCGCTTGGTCTGCCACTGTTCGTGAAGCCCGCCAACCAGGGTTCATCGGTGGGTGTGAGCAAGGTCAAGGACGCCGACGGTTTCGCCGAGGCATTGCAGGCTGCACTGCGCTACGACCACAAGGTGCTGGTGGAATCGGCCGTGGTCGGCCGCGAGATCGAGTGCGCGGTGCTGGGCAACGAGCGGCCTCAGGCCAGTATCTGTGGCGAGGTAGTGCTGCGCGACGAGTTCTACGCCTACGACACCAAGTACATCAACGCAGATGGTGCCGAAGTGGTGGTGCCGGCCGCGATCGACGCAGCGGCGCAGGCGCGCATCCAGCAGATCGCGCTGCAGGCCTATCAGGCACTGGAATGCGCCGGCATGGCGCGCGTGGATGTGTTCCTGATCGCGGATGGGCGGATCGTCATCAACGAGGTCAACACGCTGCCCGGCTTCACCCGCATCAGCATGTATCCGAAACTGTGGGGCGCCAGTGGCGTGGGCTACACGGCGCTGATCACGCGCCTGATCGAACTGGCGATGGAACGGCACGACGCTGATCGCCAATTGCACAGCGCGGTGCGCTGACCGCGCTTCGGCAGTGCCGGCCGGCAACCGGCAACCCCGGGTGATCGAGGTTGCCGGCCAGCGGCCGACACTACCGCTCAAGCGGTCATGTGCGCTTGCGGAACATCGAGATCACTGCCAGCACCAGGAACACCACGAACAGGATCCAGGCAATGTTGCTGGCGGCACCGGCAATGCCGGAGAAGCCGAGCACGGCGGCAATGATGGCGATGACAAAGAAGATGACGGCGTAATGCAGCATGGTGCTCCTCGCAGGTGGTCGGCCGTGGGTGGCGTTGGGACCATCCTGCGCATCTGCCGGTGTGCAACCGGTGATGGCAACCTCTGTATGCGATGAAGCCTTCAGTACTGTGAGGGTGCTGTCACGATGCCGCGCGCAGGCGTCGAAGCCCCTCTTCGATGCTCACCTGCGGCACGTAGCCGAAGTCGCGCCGTGCCGGTTCCATGCTGTACCAGTGCGGCGTGCAAAGCTGCTCGGCCAGGAAGCGGGTCAAGGGCGGCTCACCCCGCAGCCGCAGCAGCGGCCACAGGCGCTCGCAGACCGCGCCGATGCGATAGGCCGTCTTGAAACTGATCGTCTTCTCAACGGCCGGCGCATCGACCGCGGCCAGCAGCTTGTTCAGCAGCTCGCGCATTGGCAACGGCTCACCGTTGGAAATGAAGTACGCCTTGCCGGCGCAGGCCGCGCCCGGTGCCAACGCATCCAGTGCAAGAAAATGCGCCAGCGCCGCATTGTCGATGTAGGTGGTATCCACCTTGTTGCTGCCATCGCCAACCAGGCGCAGGCGGCCCTGTCGCGCGCGATCGGCCAGGCGCGGCACCAGCTGCTGGTCGCCCGGCCCCCAGATCAACCGCGGGCGCAGGGCCACCGTCGCCAGGGTCGCATCGTTGGCCGCCAGGACATGCTGCTCGGCAATCGCCTTGGTCGCCGCGTACGGCGCCTGGAAATTCTCGCCGTAGGGCACTTCATCCGCGCCCAGGCCTTCCACCGGATGGGTGGCCCGGTGGGTCACGCTGGGCGTGGAGGTGTAGACCAGTCTGCCGATGCCATGCGCACGACAGGCCGCAATGACGTTGTCGGTGCCGACCACGTTGGCCTGGTGGTAGCTTTCATAGCTGCCCCAGGCGCCGGCCTTGGCACCGTTGTGCAACACCGCATCGACACCGGCCACCGCGTGCAGCACCGCCTGTGCATCGGCCAGGTCACCCCGTATCTGGCCAACGCCCAGCGCCTGCAGCGCCGGGTAGTGGCTGCGATTGAAGGCCAGTACCTGATGGCCGCGCTCGACCAGCCCGCGGCACAGCGCCTGGCCAAGGAAACCGCCACCACCGGTGACCAGGATCTTCATGCGCGCTTCTCCAGTTCGGCGCTGGCCCAGACGGCGAGCTTCTCGCGGCCGATCTTGGCGTTGTGACGGATATCGACGGGGAACGCAGGATGCATCAGCACATGCTGCAGGCGCAGCCCCGGCAGGTGGGCCGCGGCTATGGCATGCAGCGCATCGCGCAGCACCGGGCCATCGGCGTGGCCGCGCTGCAGCTCCACGCACAGCACCGGCAGCTGCGCGCCGGCGGCGCCCACGCCCACCAGCGCGGTACGTGCCACCCCGGCCACAGTGTTGAACACCGGTTCGACCTGTTCGGTGTACAGCGGCCCGTGCGCGGTTTCCACCCGATGGGTCTTGCGGCCGCAGAACCACAGACGTCCCTGCGCATCGAAGTAGCCGACGTCACCCATGCGATGCACGATGCGCACGCTGCCATCGGCCAGGGTCTCGCTGATCTTCGCGGCCGCCGTCGCCTGCGGCCGGTTGAAATAGCTGTCGGTGGCGGTCGGGCCAGCCACGGTGATTTCTCCCACTTCGCCCACCGCCAGCACACGGGCCTGAGTCCAGTCCGGCAGCGGTGCGTCATCAACGGCAATGATGCGCACTTCATTGGGCGGCACCACGCTGCCCACGCAGGTACCGGCACCCGCTTCGGTGGCCGCGCGGGTCCGTTCCAGCTCGCGGCCTTCCACCACTGCTACCGGCAGGCATTCGGTGGCCCCATACGGGGTCCAGAACTGGGCGTCGGCGGGCAGCAGGCTGCGGATGGTGGCCACCACATCCGGCGGCACCGGCGCGCCGGCCGAGGTCACCCGGGTCACCGTCGGCAGCGGCCGGCCGTGGCGCGCCAACACCCGCATCAGTGCCGGCGAACCAAACAGCTGGGTCACCCCGAAGCGCTGGATGGCGTCGTGCAGGCGCCCCGGATCGGCCTGCGCCGGCCGCGTCGGGTCCATGTCCGGAATCACCGAGGTCAGCCCCAATGCAGGATCGAACAGGGCAAACGGCGGGAAGGTCGGCAGGTCCACCCCGCCCGCCTCCATGCCGAAGGCACTGCCCAGCAGCTCGATCTGGCCGACAAAATGGCGGTGGCGGTAGACAACGCCCTTGGGCACGCCGGTGGAGCCGCTGGTGAACAGGATGGCAGCGGTGTCCTGCCCATCGGTAGCGGCCAGCATCGGTCCGCCGTTGGCGCCGGCACGCTCCAGCGCCGCCAGGGTGGTTCCGCCCCAGCCCAGCCGCCGCCCGACCGTGACCAGGCGGGTGGCCGAGGGGGCCCAGCGCAGCGCCAGCCGGGCCACGTGCGCCAGCGGGATGCCGATGAAGGCCTGCGGCTGCGCTTCGTCCAGGCACTGCTTCAGCGCGCGCTTGTCGATGCCCGGATCGACCAGCACCGGCACCGCGCCCAGCTTGAACAGGGCGAACATCAACAGGAAGAACTCCGGCGACGGCCGCACCATCACCACCGCGCGTACCCCGCGGCCGATCCCGTAGCCGGCCAGGCCGGCGGCCATGGCATCGCTGCGGGCATCCAGCTGGCGATAGTCCAGGGTGACGTCGTAGGCGGCCATGCCGTTGCCGGCGCCGCGGCGGCCCGGGCAGCGGATGGCGATCTGGTCGGGCCGTTCACGGGCCAGCTCGGGCAGCCGCGCGGCGATGTTGCAGGATCGGTTCATCCGTTCATTGTCGCCGCTTACGGAATTTCTTGCGCGCCGGTCCACTTCGTGGAAAATCCGCATCCTCGTTCCCGATGCCAATTGCCGCCCGAGGCGGCTTGCCCATGCAACATCCCTGCATGACCTGCGGCGCCTGCTGCACCCAGTACCGTGTTGCCTTCCACTGGATGGAATCGGACGAGGTCACCCCCGGTGGCGTGCCGCACCAGCTCACCGAGGTGCTGGACCCGCATCGCCTGTGCATGCGCGGCACCCATTCCAAGCCGGTGCGCTGCGTGGCGCTGGATGCACAGATCGGCGTGTACTCGCGCTGCACGATCCATCCCAACCGGCCCAGCGTGTGCCGCGAGGTGGATGCATCGTGGGAGTACGGCAAGGCCAGCGCCCAGTGCGACAAGGCACGCATCGCCTACGGCCTGGACCCGCTGACGCTGGCCGACTGGCGCTGGCGCGACGACGCGGACAACGACGACGACCATCCGGACGACAACGGCAACAGCCCGTCGCCGACGGCACCGATCGCCGCTTAGGGGTAGTGCCGGCCGCTGGCCGGCAACTTCATGAACCCTTCTGGTGTGCCGACCAACGAT
Source organism: Stenotrophomonas sp. STEN046 (assembly GCF_056759755.1). Taxonomy (NCBI): domain Bacteria; kingdom Pseudomonadati; phylum Pseudomonadota; class Gammaproteobacteria; order Lysobacterales; family Lysobacteraceae; genus Stenotrophomonas; species Stenotrophomonas sp. STEN046. Next base: position 2,792 of record NZ_JBRRDR010000061.1, on the reverse strand, counting down.
CGGCACCTACCCATTCCCTCTTCTGATGGATGCCGACCAACGATCGGCACCTACCCATTCCCTCTTCCGGTGGGTGCCGACCGTTGGTCGGCACACCTCTCAGATCGGGTTGGCGTCCAGGAACGCGCGGATCTCCGGCACCAGCACCTCGTGCTTGTCCTCCAGCACGTAGTGCCCGGCATCCTCGAAGGCATGCACCTGCGCCTGCGGCAGCGCGGCCTGGAAGCCCTTCAGGAAATGGTGATCGAACACGAAGTCACGCAGCCCCCAGCCGAGGAACGCGGGGCGATCGGCAAACGACGGCAACGCCTTGCCGGCACGCTCCAGCAGCGACCACGCCTTGTCGGCCGGCGACAGCGGAATGTCCTGCATGAAGCGGATCGTGCTGATGCGGTTGGCGTAGCTGTTGTACGGCGACACGTAGGCGCGGCGCACGTCGGCCGGCATCTTCCGCTCCACGCCCAGCCACGAGGCACCGGAGGAGAACGCGTTGAAGCTGCGGATGATCCACTCGCCGATCTTCCAGTGCCGCCCCAGCGCGATCTGCCACGGCATCTTCTTCGCCGCCGGCATCGGGAAGGCCGCGGTGTTGAGCACCACCAGGCGCTTGACCTGTGCGTGGTGCGACAGCGCCCAGCCGAAGCCGATCATGCCGCCCCAGTCGTGCACGGCCAGGGTGACCGGACCGGTGATGCCCAGGTGCTCCAGCAGCGCCTCCAGATCATCCACGCGCGACTGCAGGGTGTATTCGTAGCGGCTGTCGTCAGGCTTGTCCGACAGGCCCATGCCGATGTGGTCGGGCACGATGCAGCGGTACTTGTCCGACAGGCCGGCCACCAGCGTGCGCCAGTAATAGCTCCACGACGGGTTGCCGTGCACCATCACCACCACCTCGCCATCGCGCGGACCTTCGTCGAGATAGTTCATCGACAGGCCGGGACGGACCTCGAAACGCTGCGGGTGGGCGGGGTAACCGGGAAGCTGGGACATCGAATCGCACCTGTAGAAAGGGCCGGTAGAACCGGCCCCTGGACACTTGGAAAAATCATCGCTGCCAATCGCGCGGCAGGTCAGCGGTGACTTTTTTACCAGACCACTTCAGCCATCGAGCAGTTCAGGCCGGAACCAATACCCAGAAGCGCGATGCGATCGCCCTTCTTCAGCTTGCCCAGCTGCTTGAGCTTGCTCAGCACGATCGGCACCGAGGCCGGACCGATGTTGCCGTGCTCGCCAAAGATGGTCATGACCTTCTTGGGGTCGATGCCGAAGTTCTTGATGAAGGCAGCGGTATGCGGCTGGCTGACCTGGTGGATCACGAACTGGTCCAGCTCCTCCACCGCCCAGCCCAGCGCGATCTTGGCGGCACTGAAGGTCTTCTGCGCCAGCTTGATGCCTTCGATCAGCAGCATGCGGGTGTCGGTGACCATGCGGTCCAGGTTGCCCAGGCACAGCTGGTTCCACTCGGTGGCCGAACGGGTCACGCCACCCTTGTAGCGCGGCGCGTCGGGCACCAGCTCCGAGCGTGCCATCACCATGGCGGCAGCACCGGAGCCGGTGGTCAGCGCGGCCAGCTCGTTGCGGAAGTCGTCAGCGGTGACGTCCGGTGCGGTCATCCGCTCCAGGGTCTTTTCGTACACCAGGTTGGCGGTCTCGCCATCCACCACCAGCGCATAGTCGATGTCACCGCGCTCCAGCATGCGCGCGGCGATATCCATGCCGTTGATGAAGGCCAGGCAGGCATTGGCGACGTCGAAGGTCATGCATTCGTCGCTGACGCCGAGGTTGCCCGACACGATGGAGGCCGTGGACGGCTCCAGGTAGTCGCGGCTGACCGAGGTGTTGACCAGCAGGCCGACCTGGGTCGCGGTGATGCCCGCGTCTTCCAGCGCCTTGCGGCCGGCCATGGTGGCCGCGTCGGACGCCAGCACGCCGTTGTCCCAGAGGCGGCGTGCGTGGATGCCGGCGATATCGCCGAGCACGTCGGTGCGGATGCCCAGGCGATCCAACGTCGGCTGCAGGCGTTCGTTGATTTCCTTGGTCGTCAGCGTATGCGGCGCGTCGACGTGTGCCAGGCCGGCAATCGAGACATTCTTGAAGAGCATCGAGGTTAGCGCCAAGGCTCAGGCAAAAGGGGGCGCTATTCTATAACTCCACGGGCCTTCACCGCATCTTTACGAATTCAGCCTTGGCCGTATGGTGAAGCATTCAGCGTGGCGGGCACTGGAAAGCGGCGAAGCGCTGGCTGCCGTCGGCGGGGGCCGCAGCGGCCTGCACGGCATTGGCGCCGGTGGTCGGGGCCTCATTGCGGGCCAGGGTTTCCAGCTCTTCCTGCACCCGCAGCGGGTTGCGGTTGTAGAAGCCCACCTTGCTCTTCACGGTCACCACCACCTCGCCCTTGGCGATGCAGCCTGCCGGAACCGGGCCTGCCGGCAGCACACGGATCGCCTTGCCGGCCGGTTCAATCGGCACCCAGGTGCAGGCGGTAACGGTGAGCAACAGGGAAGACAGCAACAGAATGCGCATGGGCAGATCCAGGAAGGGCATGGCCTGATTCTGCCTGAACCGTCTGAATCAGGGGTAGCCGGGGCCGGCCTGCGGTAGCGCCGAGCCATGCCCGGCGGTTCTTCGAGGATGTCGAGATGCCGCGCTGCGCGCTCGCCGGGCGTAGCCCGGCGCTACCCTCCGGCAGCCGGCCCCCCCGCGGGGGGGGGCGGGGGGTAGGGTTTATAGAGTACCGGGGGGCAAGGGGGGCTCAAAAAATTACCCCCCCCCCCAAGAAGCCCCCCCCCCCC
>NZ_JBRRDR010000060.1:0-23748 GCF_056759755.1 Stenotrophomonas sp. STEN046 | reverse complement strand
ACCCCCATCCACGCCTCGCCCCCGCGGGGGGCGACCCCCCCCCCGCCCCCCCGCCCCCCCCCCCCTAAAACCCCCCCCCCGCGCCGGCCCCCCGCGCCGCGGCCCCCCCCCCGCTGCCGGCTACGGGGTCTGCAGCAGCAACGAATGCAGGATGCGGGCGTCTTCGGCGTCCAGCGTCTTCGGCAGGTCGTCGCTGCCGCGGAAGCGACGGTGGAAGGCGGCGACGGTGGCTTCGCGGTTGTCCAGCGGATAGCCGAAGCGCGCCAGCGCATTCCACGCGTCGAAGCCTTCCGGTGCAGGGCCATCGCTGGCGCGCGGCCACACGCCGAAGCCGGCCTCGGCCAACTGCTGCCACGGGAAGAAGCGGCTGGGATCGGCCTTGCGCGTCGGTGCGAGATCGGCGTGGCCGATCACCTGGCGCGGCGGAATGTTCAGCCGTTCGGTCAGGTCGCGCAGCAGTAGGACCAGCGATGCGATCTGCGCGGGTGCGAATGGCGTGCTGCCGTTGTTGTCCAGCTCGATGCCGATCGAGGCCGAGTTGAGATCGGTGATGGTGCCCCAGCGGCCGGAGCCGGCATGCCAGGCGCGGCGCTCATCGCTGACCAGCTGATAGCGATGGCCATCGGCGCCGATCAGGTAGTGCGCGCTGACCCGCCCGCCGCTGTTGGCGGTGCGCAGCGTATGCAGGCTCTGCTGCACCGAATCCTGTTCGGTGTGGTGGATGACGATGATGACCGGATCGCGTGCGTTCTGGTTGGGCGACGGCACCCAGGTAGCGAGCGGGTTGCGGGTTTCCTGCGGCGTGGAGGCACAAGCCGCCAGCAGCAGGCAGGCCGAGAGCATCAGGGCAGTGCGGATCGGGTGCATGGCCCGATTGTGCGCGATCGCGCTTGATGATGCATGCCACGGTACCGACCAACGGTCGGTACCCACCTTGAAGGATGCAGTAGAGCCACGCCATGCGTGGCTGGAGGCCTGCAATGCCGACCAGCGGGCGACCCTTGCAGGCCGCCCGCCGTTACCTCAAACCTCGTAGGCCGATTCACCATGCGAGGTCACATCCAGGCCGGTGCGCTCGGCTTCTTCGGTCACGCGCAGGCCGACCACCACCTTGACCAGCAGCAGGATGGCCGCAGTCACCACCGCCGACCACACCACGGTGAGGCCGACGCTGACCACCTGCACCCAGACCTGGTGGCCGATATCCAGATCGGCCTTGGTGCCGCCCAGCGACTGTGCGCTGAACACGCCGGTGAGGATGGCGCCGACGATGCCGCCCACGCCGTGCACGCCAAACACATCAGCGGTGTCATCCACTTTCAGCAACCGCTTCAGGCCGGTCACGCCCCACACGCAGACCACGCCGGCAACGAAGCCGATGACGATCGCGCCCAGCGGGCCCACCGTGCCGCAGGCCGGGGTGATGCCGACCAGGCCGGCGACCGCGCCCGATGCCGCACCCAGTGCCGACGGCTTGCCCTTGCTGATCGCTTCGACCAGCGTCCAGCCCAGTACTGCGGCCGCGGTAGCCAGCACCGTGTTGAGGAAGGCCAGCGAGGCGACGGTATCGGCGGCGGCGGCGGAGCCTGCGTTGAAGCCGAACCAGCCGACCCACAGCAGCATCGCGCCGATATAGGTGAACGGCACGTTGTGCGGCTTCAGCGCGGTCTGGCCGTAGCCTAGGCGCTTGCCCACGAACCACGCGGCGACCAGGCCGGCCACACCGGCATTGATGTGGACCACGGTGCCACCGGCGAAGTCGATCGCGCCCATCTCACCCAGGTAGCCACCGCCCCAGACGATGTGCGCCATCGGGATGTAGCTGAGGGTGAACCACAGCGCCGAGAACAGCAGCACCGCGCGGAACTTGATGCGCTCGGCGAAGGCGCCGACGATCAGTGCGGTGGTGATGCCGGCAAAGGTCGACTGGAAGGCGACGAACAGGTAGTCCGGCAGACCCTTGATCGGCGTGTTGCCCACCGAGTCGGGCGTGAAGCCCTTGAGGAAGGCGAATTCGGTGAACGAGCCGAAGAACGGATTGCCCGCGCTGAACACCGCGCTGTAGCCGTAGGCCACCCACAGCAGCAGCACCAGCGAGAACACCACCAGGATCTGGCTGAGCACCGACAGCACGTTCTTCGAACGCACCAGGCCGCCGTAGAACAACGCCAGCCCCGGCACCACCATCAGCAGCACCAGCAGGGTGGAAGTCAGCATCCAGGCGACATCGCCGTGGTCGTAGGCAGCGGCCGCTTCAGCCACGGCCGGTGCAGCGGCAGCGGTGGCCGGGTCCTGCAGCGGTTCGACCGCCACGGTTTCGCTGGGCAGCGGTGACACCTGGGCCTGCGCATGGGCAGTCCCCGGCCAGGCACCGGCTGCCAGCGCGCTGAGCAGCATCAACAGGCACACGATATGGAACCGGGCTTGCCACCCGGTGAGAAGGCGCATCTTCATGGGGGAGTCTCCGGAAGGGGGCTTACAGCGCGTCAGCGCCGATTTCGCCGGTGCGGATGCGGATGACCTGCTCGACGGCAGTGACGAAGATCTTGCCGTCGCCGATCTTGCCGGTGCCTGCAGACGACTGGATCGCTTCGATCACTGCGTCGGCACGTTCGTCGGTGACCACGGTTTCGATCTTGATCTTGGGCAGGAAGTCGACCACGTACTCGGCACCGCGATACAGCTCGGTGTGGCCCTTCTGGCGACCGAAGCCTTTCACTTCGGTCACGGTGATGCCCGACACGCCGGCATCGGACAAGGCCTCGCGGACCTCGTCGAGCTTGAACGGTCGGATGATGGCGGAGATCAGTTTCATGCGCATGTCCCGAGGATGGATGGGGCCAGCGCGCCAGCGCGCGATGGCATCAGGCAACCACGGGCCATCGTGGCGATGGCCGTGGCTGTTGCTCCGGACACGTACTGGGCCGGGACGGCCGTGCCTCTCTCCTTGCACGACCGACGCGGGAGGGAGGGCGGCCCATGTCGCGTATCCGGTCTCTCTTGCCCCTGGATCAGCGGGCACAAGGCCCGCGTTTCCAATGCAGCGGACCAACCGTCCGCGCTACCACGGCGGGCGGGCCCGCCTTGCGGCTCCCCAGCCGCAAAGATGGAGGCGATGGCGGCGGATGGGAGGGGGTACCCACCGCCATCGCCATCCGATCAGCTGGCGTAGTACAGCTGGTATTCCAGCGGGTGGGTGGCCGCGCGGAACTTGGTCACTTCCTGCATCTTCAACGCGATGTAGCCGTCGATGAAGTCATCGCTCATCACGCCGCCGGCCTTCAGGAACTCACGGTCCTTGTCCAGCGCTTCCAGCGCCTGGTCCAGCGAGGAGCAGACCTGCGGGATCAGCTTCTCTTCTTCCGGCGGCAGGTCGTACAGATCCTTGTCGCTCGGTGCGCCCGGGTCGATCTGGTTCTTGATGCCGTCCAGGCCGGCCATCATCAGCGCGGTGAAGGTCAGGTAGCCGGACTGGATCGGATCCGGGAAACGCATTTCGATGCGGCGTGCCTTCGGGTTGGACACCCACGGAATGCGGCACGATGCGGAGCGGTTGCGCGCCGAGTAGGCCAGCATCACCGGTGCTTCGTAACCCGGCACCAGGCGCTTGTAGCTGTTGGTGCCCGAGTTGGCGAAGGCGTTGATGGCCTTGGCGTGCTTGAAGATGCCGCCGATGTACCACAGCGCCATCTGGCTCAGGCCGCCGTAGCCGTCACCGGAGAACAGGTTGGTGCCGCCCTTGGACAGCGACTGGTGCACGTGCATGCCGCTGCCGTTGTCGCCGACGATCGGCTTGGGCATGAAGGTGACGGTCTTGCCGTTGCGGTGCGCCACGTTCTTGATGACGTACTTCATGCGCAGCAGTTCGTCGGCCTTCTGCACCAGCGTGCTGAACTTGGTGCCGATCTCGCACTGGCCGGCGGTGGCCACTTCGTGGTGCTGCACTTCCACTTCAATGCCGACCTGTTCCAGGGTCTTGCACATCTCCGCACGCAGGTCGTGCAGGGTGTCGGTCGGCGGCACCGGGAAGTAACCGCCCTTCACGCCCGGACGGTAGCCGCTGTTGGCGCCGTCGTACTTGGCGCCGCTGTTCCACGCCGCTTCTTCCGAATCGACCTGGAAGAAGGTGTGGCCCATTTCATTGGCGAAGCGGACCGAATCGAAGATGAAGAATTCCGGCTCCGGGCCGAAGAACGCGGTTTCGGCGATGCCCGAGGACTTCAGGTACGACTCGGCGCGCTTGGCGATGCCGCGCGGGCAACGGCCGTAGGGCTGCATAGTGGCCGGGTCGAGGATGTCGCAGCTGATCACGATGGTCGGATCGGCGTAGAACGGGTCGACGTAGGCGCTGGCGGTATCGGGCAGCAGCACCATGTCCGATTCGGCGATGCCCTTCCAGCCGGCGATGGAGCTGCCGTCGAACATCTTGCCTTCTTCAAACAACGACGGCTCGACGATGCTGACCGGGAAGGTCACGTGCTGCTCGACACCACGCATGTCGACGAAACGCAGGTCGACGAACTCGATCTGGTTGTCCTTGATCAGCTTTTCTACGTTTTCCACGGACATCGGTACGACCTCGGATGGGGATGAATGCCTGCTGAGGTACAGCAACGACCGTGCCAACTTTTTGATCCTCGCAAGCTGTTGATTTGAAACGCAGCGCTCGAGGGTGGTGCACTGACTGGCGCACCAAAGCGGTGCGCCATCGACCGCACGCACCCGTTTGGTGCGGCATGGATCGTCTATTCTTTCGACCTTCTTCCGCCGCCCGCACCCGCCCTGTCCATGTCCGACCTGCTCTCTGCCCTGCTGCTGGGCATCCTCGAAGGCTTGACCGAATTCCTGCCGATCTCCAGCACCGGCCACCTGCTGATCGCCCAGCACTGGCTGGGCGCGCGCTCGGACTTCTTCAACATCATCATCCAGGCCGGCGCGATCCTGGCGGTGGTGCTGGTGTTCCGCCAGCGCCTGCTGCAGCTGGCCACCGGCTTCGGCCAGCGCGAGAACCGCGACTACGTGTTCAAGCTCGGTGCCGCCTTCCTGGTGACCGCGGTGGTTGGCCTGGTGGTGCGCAAGGCCGGCTGGTCGCTGCCGGAAACGGTCAGCCCGGTGGCCTGGGCGCTGATCATCGGCGGCGTGTGGATGCTGCTGGTGGAGGCCTACACCGCACGCCTGCCCGACCGCGACCAGGTGACCTGGACGGTTGCCATTGGCGTTGGCCTGGCGCAGGTGGTGGCCGGTGTGTTCCCGGGCACCTCGCGCTCGGCCTCGGCCATCTTCCTGGCCATGCTGCTGGGCCTGAGCCGCCGCGCGGCCGCTGCCGAGTTCGTGTTCCTGGTCGGCATCCCGACCATGTTCGCTGCCAGCGCCTACACCTTCCTGGAGCTGGCCAAGGAAGAAAACCTGGCCAGCGAGAACTGGACCGATGTCGGCGTGGCCTTTGTTGCCGCGGCCATCACCGGCTTCGTCGTAGTGAAGTGGCTGATGGGTTACATCAAGTCGCACCGGTTCACCGCTTTCGCGCTTTACCGCATCGCACTGGGCGCTGCGTTGCTGCTGTGGTTGCCCTCCGGCAGCTGAACAGCGCCGGGACCCGGCAACCCCGTTGCCGGCCCCGATCCGTTTCCCCCTCGGTTCCCCAAGGAGAATCACCCATGAACCGCAAGCTCACCCTGCTCCTTCCGCTGGCCCTGCTGGCCGCCTGCAGCCAGACCCCCGCCCCGGCCGGTACCGGCGGCGACGACCTGGCACCGGCCGCCGCCAAGGCCGGCGACCAGAAGGCGCTGGCGCACCTGGATGCGCAGCGCCTGCAGAGCCAGCACTGGCTGCTGCAGCAGGCCACCGCCGCCGATGGCAAGCGCATCGACGCGCTGTTTGCCCGCGACGACAAGCCGGTCACCCTGGACTTCGCCGATGGCCGCCTGTCGGTCAGCAATACCTGCAACCGCATGGGCGGCGGCTACACCCTGGCCGATGGCACGCTGAGCGTCAGCGCGATGACCTCGACGATGATGGCCTGCTCCGACAAGGCGCTGATGGCCCTGGACGAAGCCGTTTCCAGCCGCCTGCAGGGCGAACTGAAGACCGCGCAGGATGCCGACGGCAAGCTGACCCTGACCACCGCCAAGGGCGATGTGCTGGTGTTCGCACCGGAGCCGACCGCTGAAACCCGCTACGGCGGCGCCGGCGAGACCGTGTTCCTGGAAGTGGCCGCCAAGACCGCAAAGTGCTCGCACCCGATGATCCCGGACTACCAGTGCCTGCAGGTGCGTGAGGTGAAGTTCGACGACAAGGGCCTCAAGCAGGGCGAGCCGGGCAAGTTCGAGAACTTCTACGGCAACATCGAGGGCTACAGCCACGAAGACGGCGTGCGCAACGTGGTGCGGGTGAAGCGCTACGAAGTGAAGAATCCGCCGGCCGATGCGCCGTCGCAGGCGTACGTGCTGGACATGGTGGTCGAGTCGGCCATCGAGAAGAAGTAAAACGATGGAAGGGCGGCCGAAAGGCCGCCCTTCTTCGTTACGCACTGTAGAACCGGCTGCTGGCCGGCTGCCACGTCCGGTTCCAGCAATACGCGGAAGACGCCGGCCAGCGGCCGGCACTACCCGCATGCATCAGGGAGATCGGCATGAAGCACTTCCCCGCCCTCATCATTGCCGCGCTGCTGGCCATGTCTGCGGATGTGACCGCTGCCAGCACGCCTACCACCGGGCAGCTCGAGGCACATCCGTGGCAACTGGCGCGCGCCACCGACGCACAGGGCCGGCGCATTGATGCGTTGTTCGTGCGCGGTCGACCGCCCTACACGCTGCGCTTCCAACCCGGCTACATGAGCGAGTTGAACCTGTGCAACCAGTCAAGCAGCACCTATCACCTGCAAGGTGACCGGTTGGTTCTTGAGGGCGGCATCATCACCACAGCCGCTTGCATCCGGGCCGAGGTGGCCGAACAGGAACGTGTCGCCGGCACGCTGGTGAATGCACGCGCAGAGATGACGCTTGCGCTGGATGAGCGTGGCCGCCTGCTGCTGCGCAATGCGCACGGCGATGTGCTGGTGTTCGCGCCTGTATCCGGTACGGACGAATGAAAAGGGCGGCCGCAGGGCCGCCCGTCTTCGTTGGCGATGGAGCCAGCCGCTGGCCGGCTGCCATGCGCGGATCCGGCAGCACATGGGCGTTGCCGGCCAGCGGCCGGCACGACCCGTTATGCCGCCTCACCCCAGCGCCGGGTTCAACGTGTAGGTGCCGTGCAGTGCGGCTTCGGCCAGTACGTGACCGTGCATGGCGCGGTACGCATCGGCCGCGGTGAAGCGCTGTGGCAGTTCCAGCGTGGCCACGTCCAGCGCGAACACGCGGAAGAAGTAGCGGTGCACGCGCTCATCGTTGAACGGCGGATACGGGCCGTCGTAGCCCAGGTAATCACCGGCCATGTCCGGGTTGCCGGCGAACCAGCCGGTGAAATCGTTCAGTCCCTGGCGGCTGCCGGCCGGGCCAGCCGGCGCGGTCTTGCCCTTGACCACGAACCCGTCGCTGCAGCTGCCTGCGGCGATCTGCTGCACCGAGGCCGGGATATCGGCCATCACCCAATGCACGAAATCGCAGCGCGGCTGGTCGCGCGGCACGGTCATGTCCGCGCGGCCGACCGTTTCCGGCACGGTCGGCACGTCCGGGTCCACGCACACCAGCAGGAACGAGCGTGTGCCCTCAGGCACATCGCTCCAGGCCAGGTGCGGGTTGCGATCGGGGGCGAAGCCGGCGGCATCGCCTGCGGCGAATTCGCGGTCAATCGGTGCGCCGTTGGACAGGCTTTGGCTGCTCAGTTGCATCGGGCTCTCCTCACGCTTCCGGGTAGCCCAGGCGCACCGCGACCGGGGTGAGCTGGGCGAAGGCGGCGCTCATCACGTCGCGGTAGTTGCGCCAGTGCCCGGCCGGCAGGCGCGGCGCGCCCAGCTGTGCGGCCGGCGGCATCGGCCGTCCGAACACGCGGCCCAGCAGATCGGCCATCGCATGCGGGTCGTTGCCGATGTCGTCGATGCGCAGCAGCACGTGCGGATACAGATCATCCTCGTGCAGTGCAGCGATCTGGGTCAGCGCGCGCACCAGCCACTGGCTGGCCTCGGCCAGCGAGGTCATCGCCAGCGGCGCCGCAGCGCCGTAGGCGATCCAGTCCAGCAGCATGTCGCGCGGGTCGCGCAGCACCAGCAGCAGGCGGCCCTGCGGCAGCTGCGGGCGCAACGCCCACAACAGTGCGTTGTCCCACCACAGCAGCCAGTCGATCACCGTGTCGCCCTGCAGGCCACGGGCCGGCAGATGCTCGCGCCAGCGCTCGACCAGCCGTTCCGGGCTCAGCACGCCCGAGGCCAGATCCTGCAGCGTGTGGTAGTTCTGGAACGCGTCGTCGGGCGGATTGGCCGTGTAGCGGTCGCTGCGCAGCACCGGGCTGGCAGCGGCCAGGCCGGTGGCCACGCGCTCCACGCCCGAGCCGGGTGCGCCCCACAGGAAGATCGGCGCCGAGCCACTGTTGAGGGTGGCCTCATCGATGCTGGCCATCTCCGGCCAGCTCGGTGGCGCCTTGGCCTGCGGCGGCAGCGGCAGCTGCTGCGGGGCCTGGTCGGTGTGCAGGGCCATCCAGGTCCGCAGTGCTTCTTCAGGCTGGCCGGCGCGGTCCTGGATTTCACCCAGCCAGGTGCGCAGGTCTGCGCGCTGCGCCTCTGGAACCTGTGCGATCAGGCCCTGCACGCGCGCCACAGCGGCGGCGGGGTCGCGCTGCAGCAGGGCGTCGACCAGGCGGGTTTCGGCGCTGACGCGCCCCGGTTCCAGGGTGGCGATGCGCTCGGCAATGGCCTCACCCTGTTCCTGCTCGCCGGCCATGTCGTGCAAGCGCATGCGCGCTTCCAGCGCCGGCAGGTGGCTGGGCATCGCCGCCATCCAGCGCTCGACCACGGCCACCGCATCGGCACCGCCCACCTCTTCCACGGCCAGCCGGGCCAGCCACAGGTCGTGCAGCTGGTCATTGGCTTCCAGCGCAGCATCCAGGCGCACGCGGGCTTCTTCTTCGCGGCCCAGGCGCTGCCAGGACATCAACAGCAGCTGCAGCACCTGGCGATCGCCCTGCAGCGATTCCAGCAACGGCAGCAGGTGTTCCAGCGCCTGCAGCGGCTGGCCACTGCGCAGCGCCAGTTCACCGGCAAGGCGGCGCATCGGCGGTACATCCAGCTGCGGATCCTGCAGCGCCTGCTGCATGGCTTCGGCAGCGGCTTCGGCATTGCCCTGGCGCATCGCCAGCTGCACCACCATGCCGTGCAGCGAGGAGATCCTGGGATTCAATGCCAGCACGCGGCGGAATGCCTGTTCGGCGAAGGCCAGCATGTCCTTGCCCAGATAGGCGAAGCCCAGCGCGTACAGCACGCGGGTATCGTCGGGGAGTGCCTGGCTGGCGGCCGACAACAGCGCCAGCGCGCGGTCGGCGTCGCCACGACGCAGCGCGACCATGCCGTCGATCGTCAGCAGTTCCGGGTGGTCCGGTTCCAGCCGCGATGCCAGGGTCGACAACCGCTGGGCTTCATCGAAATCGTTGCGACCAACGGCCAGGTGCGCCTGCATCAGATAGGCGGGGAAGGCATTCGGATCAAGGCCGGTGGTGCGCGACAGTGCGGCGTCGGCCCCGTCGAACTGGCGCAGCGCCAGCAGCAGGCCGGCATGCTGCAGGTGCAGCTGGGCATCATCGGGGGCCAGCTGCAATGCCTGCTGCAGGGCATCCATCGCGGCCTCGGCCTGGCCCTGCTGCTGCAGCGCAAGCGCCAGCCAGCGGTGGGCCTCGGCGTGGCCGGGTTCATCACGGGTCCACGCCTGGGCCAGCTGCACGGCCTGGTCGGCCTGGTTCTGGCGCAACGCTTGGATGATCTGGTCTTGCATGGCAGTCCGGTTCAAGTGCAAACCCGCATTGTAGCGGGCCGCGCGCCGGTGCCGGTTCAGCCCGCCAGCACCCGCCGCAGCCGTTGCGCCACCCAGCGTTCGGAGAAGCCGTCGCCGCGCCAGTTTTCCAGGAAGCCGCAGTGACCGCCCCAGCACGCCGTTTCCAGCCGCGCCTGCTGTGGCAGCTGCCAATCATGGAAGGTGGCGTAGGGGATCACCGGATCGTCCTTTGCCATCAGGATGTCGGCCGGCACCTGCAGTCGGGACAGGCGGTCACCGGCGATGGAGTAGCCATCGAAATAGGCCTGCAGCGAGCCGAAGGTGGTATGCCGCTCGACCAGCCAGGCGGTCAGCGCGCGGATGTCCAGATTCAGCACTCGTTCGTCGACATCGGTCAGTTCGGGGAACAGATCGCGCTTGCGGCGCAGCGAGCCGGTCCACTTGCGGCGGAAGTACCAGTCGTACATCGCCGGGCCGTTCTCGATGTTTTCCATGGTCAGCCCCGGATCCAGCACCGGGCAGACCGCGGCCACGTGCTGCAGCGGAACCCCGGCCGCCGGTGCACGCAGCGCCAAGCGCAGCACGAAATTGCCCCCCAGCGAGTAGCCGGCCGCCACCAGCGGCAGGTCGGGCCAGCGCTGGGCGACGTCGCCTGCGGCGTGCACCACTTCATCGATGAGGTTGGAGTGGAAGATGCCGGGGTTGAGATGATGGGTGTTGCCGTGGTCGCGGAAGTTCAGCCGCACCACGTCGAAGCCCTGCTCCAGCATGCGGGCGGCGGCCATGCGCATGTAGCTCGATTCGGCGCTGCCTTCCCAGCCATGCAGCAACAGCGCGATGCCACGCGGCTCGCGCCCCTCGACATGGCTGTGCCAGCCCTGCAGGCGCACACCTTCGCCCCCGTCCAGGATCAGTTCTTCGCTGACCGCGCCGGTGGCGGCCAGCAGCAGCAGGCCGCGCTGCAGGCGCATGCGGCTGGAACTGAGCATCGACTGCAGGTGCGGATTGCGCAGCCAGCGTGGCGGCTGATAGTCGGACGCGGTCAACATCGGCGCATCCGCGTCGAGGGACGGTGGCGGGAACACGGCCACCATGGCCTCAATCCCCGCTCATGGCCGCCACGATGCGCGCGCGCGAGGTTTCCGCGATGCGCCGACGGCCTTCCAGGTCCTGGGTACCGATCGGCTCCAGGAAATGCACTTCGGTATGCCGCGCCGGTTCACCGAGCAGGCGCAGGAAATTGGCGAAGAAACTTTCATTCGGGCCAAAGGCCACGATGGTCTGCGCATCGCCGCGCAGCCCATAGACCAGCGCCACCGGCTGCACCGGCACGCCGGTTTCAACCGCGGCCTGGAAGATGCGCGCATGGAACGGGCCCACTTCATGGCCCCCGCGGGTACGCCCTTCCGGGAACACGCCCACTGCCCTGCCGGCACGCAGCCGGTCGGCCATCACCTGCATGACCCCACCGAGCGATTCGGTGTTGCCACGCTGGTGGAAGATGGTCTGGCCACGTGCGGCCAGCCAGCCCACCACCGGCCAGCTGGCGATCTCGCGCTTGGCCACAAAGCCCATCATGCGCTGGCTGTGCAGGATGGAGATATCCACCCAGCTGACATGGTTGGCGACGAACAGCACCGCACCCGGCAGTGGCTGGCCGACGCGCGACAGGCGGAAACCGAAGATCCACATCAGCCCGCCCTGCCACCAGTTCACCACCTTGGCGCCGAAGGTAGCTTCGCCCACGCGCAGTTCGCCCCATGGCGGAAGCATGCCGATCAGGATCAGCGGCAGGAACACAGTGATGTGGACCAACAGCAGCGGTACGCGGTACAGGTAACGGCACACACGCGCCACGCCGCCGCGGGGGGCCGGAGTGGGGGAAGTCATCCGCGCACGATACCGGAGGGCTGCCATCGCTGCCAGCTGAATCCGGCCATAAGTCGCATTGACAGGGGCCATCGGCCGGGAACGCTGGGTTCCGCCACCGTCGACGCTGCTGCTGCCGGATGCTCAGCCGTGGCCGGCGGCCACCACGGCCAGGGTCAACCGCGAGATGCAGACCAGGCGACCCTGCTCATCCTCGATGCGGATCTCCCACAGCTGCGTGCTGCGACCCACATGCACCGCGCGCGCAGTGCCGGTGACCGTACCCGAACGCACGGCACGCACATGGTTGGCGTTGATCTCCAGGCCTACGCAGACCTGCTTTGCGGTATCCACGCACAGGTTGCCGGCGCTGCTGCCGAGGGTTTCGGCCAGCACGACCGAGGCACCGCCATGCAGGATGCCGTAGGGCTGCCGGGTGCGCTCATCCACCGGCATCGTGGCCTGCAGCCAGTCTTCGCCAGCCGCACTGAAGACGATGCCCAGGGTGCTGATGGCGGTGTTGCGGCTGAGTGCGTTGAGCTGCTCGATGGAAACGGCTTCGCGGAACACCTGGGTCATGCGGCTACCTTCAGAGGATGGGAACAAGGCCGGCACCGAATGCGGTCAGCATGCGTACCAGCAGCCACTTCGGCCCGACGTTGACTTCGGGAAAGTCGCCCACTGCCACATAGCAGCGATGGAAATCCGCGCTCTGCCGCGGCAGCGGCTGCGGGCAGTCCGGGCCGGGCTTGAATTCGTAATCGGTGGCGTAGCGCCACGGCCAGAAGTCGAGGATCGGCAGCGCTTCGGACGCCTTGCCGACGCTGTAGTTCAGGCCCGACAGCACCGGCGGCTTGGAGCGCGGGGCGACTGTCCAGGAGTTCTGCGGATGGGTATCGCGCAGGATGCTTTCGGCCAGCTGCTGGGCGAACGCCGGGTCGTCGATGATCACCGCGCCTTCGGTGTTGTAGTTCTCGCTGCGCGGGTCGAAGTTGTGGGTGCCGACCACGCCGATGCGGCGATCGACCACCAGCGACTTGGCATGCAGGCCCATGCGCGCGCCCTTGCGGGTGACCGGCAACGGCTTGTTGACCGCCTTGCTGCCCAGGAACGAGGGCCGCGTTTCGGTACGCAGCAGGCGCGTTTCCACTTCACTGCCGGCGGCGCGCCGGCGCGCACGCGCATTTTCGTAGGCGCTGCCGGTACGCGGATGGATGACCCGTGCCGGTGGCTCGTCCGCCGCCCCGGCCGCCACCCCATCACTGCCACCGCCGGCATTGCTGCCCGCCGCGCTGCCGCCGATCAGAGGATTGCGGCCGGTGTCGCTGCCGGGCGCTGCAATCGGATCGGGCAGCAGGTTGCGGTAATCCACCGGCGCATCCAGCGGGAACGGCTTGAATTCGAAGATGTTGAAGCCCAGTTCGCGCATGTTGCGCCGCTTGTACTTGTACGACAGCGCATACACGATCGGATTGTCGGTGGCCGCCAGGCTGTTGCTGGACACCACCACGCGCGGCGGCTGCGGGCGCTTGCGCAGCTCGCGGAACAGCTTCTGCGCCGGCTTGGACAACACCAGGTAAGGCGTCTGCAGGATCACTTCGTGCTGTGCGCCGGTGATCAAGGCATCCAGTTGCGGTTCGGTCACATGCTGCCCGGCCAGCGGTGCATCGGCACGCTCGCGCCGGTGCTTGCGCGGCAGGTCGGCCACATAGCGCACCGAGGCGACCGGCAAGGCGGTATCGACGAACGAACGGGTGATGAAGTCGACGTCGTTGGCTTCCTGGCTGACCCGCTCCACCCGCTCCGGCCGGCGGAACTGTGCCGGCGGCAGCACCGGCACGCCCTGCCTGAGCAGCGTGCGGCCGACATCGTTCAGGCGTTCGGCCGGTACGCTGCGCTGGGCGCGCCAGAAGGCATCGAAGTTGGCCGCCATCGCACGCGCTTCCGGGCCGGCAATCAGCACGTCGCGGTCGCGGAAGTTGTACTCGCGGTCCCAGTCGTAATAGTCGTCCTGGTAGTTGCGGCCACCGACCACGCCGATCGCATCGTCCACCACCAGCAGCTTGTTGTGCATGCGCTGGTTGAAGCGGCGGAAGCAGCACAGCACGCTGCCGGCGTAGTCGAAGTAGTTCAGCCGGGCCTTGCCGAAGGTCGGGTTGTAGACGCGCAGCTGGAAGTTCTGATGGGCCCCGGACAGGGCGCCGAGGATCTGCAGGTCGGAGATCGCCGAAAGCTGGTCGATCAGCAGCCGCACCTTCACCCCGCGCCGCGAGGCAGCCAGCAGTTCGTCGATGACCAGGCGGGCGCTGTCATCCTTGTCGAAAATGTAGGTCTGCAGGTCGATGCTGCGGGTTGCGCTGCGAAGCAGGTTCAGGCGCGCGACCAGCGCACCTTCGCCCTCGTCCAGCAGGGTGGCGTAGTGGCGCGGCTGTTCCGGGGTGGATTCGCTGAACGCCCGCCCGGCCAGCGCCCGCAGCGGCGAGTCCAGCGCACAGCGGTCGGCCTGCTGGCAATCGACCTGGGTCGAGCGCGCCTGCACGGCGATCGCCTCGGCACGGTCACGCTCGGCGTGCGACAGCGACGCACAGCCGCTGCCCAGCAACACCGTTGCCAGCGCCAGTACACGCAGCAGTAGATTCACGGTTTCGGCGCCTCGCTGAGGCGTGCACGCAGTACGAAAGTCACTCGGTCACTCAAGGCAAGCTGCCAGCTGTCCATGCCATACCGGCCTCGTTGCACGGTACCGCGGCTGACGACGTCGCAATCATAGCCGGGTCGGGCGCATTCCGCTTTCTCGACCTTCAGCGTTTCCGGGTGGCTGACCCCGCGCAGGGTCAGCCGGCCGTCGATGCCGCCACCGTCGGCAACCGTCTCCGGCCAGTACGGCAGCGAGTCGAACTCCACGAACGGGTAACGGCCGGCGTCGAAGAACTCCGGTCCGCGCATCCAGCCGGTATAGCGGTCCTTGCCGGGGATCTCCACCGTGCGGGTGAACATCTTCAGGTGCACCTGGTGACGGCCATCGGACAGCACCTCGATGCGCCCCTCGAAGCGCGGGAACACGCCCTCGATGCGCTGGCCGAAGCGGGTGCGCACCTCGAAACCGATCTGCGAACGCACCATGTCCAGCTGCAGGGTGCGCGGTGATTCAGCCACCACCGCCGGCAATGCGGTCGGTGGTGGAGCAGCGGCCCAGGCCGGGCCGATCGCCAGCAGCACTGGCAGCAGGCAGCGGCCCGGCAACACCACCTTCATGGAGTCACGGCCACCAGAACGCATTCAGGCTGGCCACGCCTGGTTCGATCGACGCCTCACGCGGGAAGCCGAGCACGGCCACGCCGCCCGGCGGCATGCCGCGATAGTCACTGCTGGTGCCGTCGGTCATCAGCGCCACCAGCTGCTCCAGGCCCGGGTTATGGCCGACGATCAGCACCCTGTCCAGGTCACGCCGCTCATCCACCAGCGCGGCCAGGGTGCCCGGGGTCGCTTCATAGATACGGTCTTCCAGGCGCTTTTCGACATAGCCGATGGCCGTCATCACCGCTTCCAGGGTCTCGCGGGTTCGTCGCGAGGGGGAACACAGCACGCAGTCGGGCAGCAGGTTGTTCTCCTTCATCCACTTGCCGGCGGCTTCGGCTTCGGCGAGTCCCACCGGCGACAAGGGCCGGTCGAGATCAGCCTGGCCGGAAACGGCCGGTTCGGCATGGGCGTGGCGGAGCAGGATCAGTTCGCGCATTGCGGGATTCCAATAAAGGGGTGGATACCTACGGCTGTTACAGCTTCAGCCAGGACAACAGGGGTTCCCAGTCGGCCTGGTGCTCGCGCACCTGGGCGGAGCGGTAATCGAAAAGGCTGCGACCCAGGCCGGTCATGACCACGTAGCTCTGGCTGTCGCGCAGCTGGGCGACCACCGGGTAGGGCCAGTCACCCAGCATCTGCAGGGCCTGCTGCGAGGTCTGGGTCCAGGGCTTGGTCCGGTTCAGCACCAGCCCGACCGGCAGCTTGCGGCTGTGCACGCGTGGGACCTGGGCCAGGCTGTTGAGGAAGCCGACGATGGCTTCGATGTCCAGTGCCGACGGCAGCACCGGCACCACCACCGCGTCGGCAGCGTCGAGGAAATGCGGGATATCGTCGGCCAGTGCGCCGGCTGGTGCGTCGATGATGACGGTATCGGTGCCGTCGGGCAGCTTCTGCGCCCATTGCTTCTTGCGGTAGACATCAATCGGCAACACCGCGCTTTCCAGCCCGGCCCGGCGCTGTGCCCAGCGGGTGCTGGAGCCCTGCGGGTCGGCATCGGCGATCACCGTGGCCCTGCCTTGCAATGCCGCGTACGCGGCCAGGTGGGTGGCGATGGTGGTTTTACCCACCCCGCCCTTGGAACCGGCCACCAGGATCGTCTTCATGCCAGCCTCGCTTCCGGGTACGTGCCCCGAGCGTACACCGACGATGGTGACGGAAGGTAGCACCGTGCTGAACCGTCACACCCGGGCTTTGCTATGGTGACGCCCCCGAAGGATCGAACCGGCATGAGCGAGCTGCAGGACCTGAGCGCACTGATCCGCGCCAATACGCCGTTGATTGTTATCGAGACCCAGGACGAGGGTCGCATCGTCGAACTGTTCCGGCAGACGCTGATGCACGTCTGGCGGGCCCTGCACCGCTGGTCGATCACCGAGGGCCTGCGCCGCATCGACCTGGAGCGCGAGGACGAGGCCGTCGGCCCGCCCGATGCCAGCGCCGCCCTGCAGATGATCCGCCAAGCCGACCAGCGCGGGGTCTATCTGCTGCTCGATTTCCATCCCTACCTGGGTTACGCCAGCCACCAGCGTGCCCTGCGCGACCTGATCCAGCGCCGCCACAGTGAACCGCACGTGCTGGTGCTGATCGGTGCCAAGGTCGAACTGCCGGCCGAGCTGGAAGCCCTGGCGGTGCGCTTCAACCCGCGCCTGCCCGATGCCAACGCCCTGCTGAAGATGCTGCGCGAGGAGGCCGATGCCTACGCGCGCGAGCACGGCGGGCGCCGGGTGGAAGTGGACAGCGAAGCGGTCAAGAAGATCCTGAAGAACCTGCAGGGCCTGAGCCTGGTCGATGCACGGCGCATCGCGCGCCAGCTGATCTACGCCGATGGCGCGCTGCGCGACGACGACCTGCCGCAGCTGGCGCGGTTGAAGTTCGAGCTGCTCAACCGCAGCGGCCATCTGTTCTTCGAGCATGACAGCGCGCGCTTTGGCGAGGTGGCCGGGGCCAACCGGCTCAAGCGCTGGATCAACCAGCGCCGGGTCGCGTTCATCGCCGGCTCTGCACCGGCCGGGCTGGACCCACCGCGCGGCATGCTGCTGCTGGGTGTGCAGGGCTGTGGCAAGTCGATGCTGGCCAAGGCCACCGCCGCCGGTTTCGGCGTGCCGCTGCTGCGCCTGGATGTGGGTGCGCTGTACAACAAGTACCACGGCGAGACCGAGGCCAACCTGCGCCAGGCTCTGGCCTCGGCCGAGCAGCTGGCACCGTGCGTGCTGTGGATGGACGAGATCGAGAAGGGCCTGGCCACCGGCAGCGACGACGGTGGCGTATCGCGGCGCGTGCTGGGCTACCTGTTGACCTGGATGGCCGAGCGCAAGGCACCGGTGTTCATCGTGGCCACCGCCAACCAGGTGCATGAGCTGCCCGCCGAACTGCTGCGCAAGGGCCGTTTCGATGAGATCTTCTTCGTCGACCTGCCCTCGCCCGACGTGCGGGTGGAACTGCTGCGGCTGCACCTGGGCCGGCGCCAGCTCAACGCCGATGACTTCGCGCTGCCGGCGTTGGCGGCCACAGCGAACGGCTTTTCCGGCGCGGAAATCGAACAGGCGATCGTGGCCGGCTTGTACTCGGCGCATGCCGAGGGCCGGCCGCTGGATACCGATCTGCTGATGGCCGAGATACGTGCGACGCGGCCGTTGTCGGTGCTGATGGCCGAGCAGGTGGCGGCACTGCGCGACTGGGCAGCCGGGCGGACGGTGTCTGCGGACGACTGAGGGTTCCTGCGAACGGCGCAGCCCCTCGTGGCTGGTCGCTGAAGGCAGATTCCGTGGTTGGCCGGGCGGGTAGGCTGCGCAGGGGACGCTGCAAGTACGTCCCTGTAAGCTCGGTCGCCGCATCCATGCGGCTCACGCCCCTGCGCAGCCTACCCGCCCGGCCACGGACAGTTTCCGGGGGTGATCAGCCACGGAAAAGAAAAAAAAAAGAGCAAAAGCAAAAGCGGTGGGCTGGGTGCTTTCTTTTGCAGCGCCGGGCCCACGCTCGGCTGCATTTCGATCAGATATCGATAATTCGACTCCGATGCAGATTCATCCACGCATGGCGTGGATCTACGTGTCGACCAAGGTCGACACCTACCAACAGCAGCGGGAACCTGTCAGAGGTGGGGTGGTGTGGGCAGGCAGGAACGTTGGCGCCATGGATGGCGCCATCGAGGCCCCAGGGATGGGTTTACGGCGTGTCCTGCCTGTCCGCCCCGCCCCGCCATCCCTCAGCAAACCCGCTTCGGCTTCGGCCGTTGCCTCTGCGGGTGCCGGGTGCAACCCGGACGAACCCCCAACCTCAGGGCCAGGCGGGAGGTGCGGCCGCCCAGGCCTGCTGCACTTCACCCAGCGTGGCACGCTCGTCATCGCGCCATTGCGGCAGCAGCTGTGCATAGCGACTGCTGTCGGTCCACTGCGCCGGTTCGGTGCGTACCGCCGCGGCATACCACTTCACCGCTTCCTGCTGCTGGCCGGCCCGCCACAGCGCCAACGCATAGCTGGGCGGTACCCAGCCGGGATTGCTGCGCAACGTGCTCGCTGCGGCCTGCCACTGCTCCAGCGCGGCCAATGCCTGGCCCTGGCGCAGCAGGTCCCAGCCATAGTTCCAGCGCACGCTGCGGCCAAGCGCACTCTGTACCGGCGCCTCGGCCAGGGCTTCGCGGTAGAGCTGCTCGCCCAGTTCCGCCCGCCCCTGCGCGATGGCCACCGACGCCAGCTGCGCGGTGGCTTCCAACCCCTTGCGGCCGCGCTCGCGGTGCTTCAGCAACTGCGCGACCAGATCGTCACCCGTGGCCTGCACGACGGTGATCGGCGCGGCAGCGGTGTCGCTGTCGAAATAGAACTCCTGCGGTGCCGGCAATGCCGGCGCGGCCCACACTGTGGCCGCTCCCGAGACCAGCAACACGCCGGCCAGGAACTGTCCTGCAACTGACATCCCATCTCCCCCAGGCCGCAACTGCAGCCCCCTCTCTCCACCCGATCCTAACCCCAGCATGGCCACCGGCGCGAGTGCCAGGGCTTCTGCGGACCACTGTTACAATTCGCGCCTTTCCCGCCGTGCGCCTCTGCGCGGCCGGTGCCAGCCGATCCTGACCAGGCCAGCCATGACCAGTACCGCGCAACTCACTTCGCCCGCCTCCGCCGACCTGCTCGATCGTGATTACACGCTCGACCACAAGTACACCCGCAACGAAGGACGGATCTACCTGAGTGGCGTGCAGGCGCTGGTGCGACTGCCGCTGATGCAGCGCCTGCGTGATGAGGCTGCAGGCATCGACAGCGCCGGTTTCGTCAGCGGCTACCGCGGCAGCCCGCTGGGCGGCTTCGACCTGGAACTGTGGCGCGCACGCAAGCACCTGGAAGCGGCCAAGGTGAAGTTCACTCCCGGCCTCAACGAGGACCTGGGTGCGACCATGGTGTGGGGCACGCAGCAGACCAACCTGTTCCCCGGCGCCAACGTGCAGGGTGTGTTTGGCATGTGGTACGGCAAGGGCCCGGGCGTGGACCGCTGCGGCGACGTGTTCAAGCATGCCAACGCCGCTGGCACCTCGCGCCATGGCGGCGTGCTGGCGCTGGCCGCCGACGACCATGCCTGCCGCAGCTCGACCCTGCCGCATGGCAGTGAAGACGAGTTCGTCAGCGCGATGATGCCGGTGCTGAACCCGGCCGGCGTGCAGGACATCCTCGACATGGGCCTGCTGGGCTGGGCGATGAGCCGCTATACCGGGCGCTGGGTCGGCTTCAAGACGATTGCCGAGACGGTGGAATCGTCGGCCTCGGTGGAGGTCGATCCGCTGGCCCGGCGCATCGTGCTGCCGGAAGATTTCGAGATGCCGGCCGCTGGCCTCAACATCCGCTGGCCGGACCCGCCGCTGGACCAGGAGATGCGCCTGCACCGCTATGCGGTGAAGGCTGCACAGGCGTTCGCCCGCGCCAATGGCATCGACAAGGTGGTGATGGATGCGCCGCGCGCGCGGCTGGGCATCGTCACCACCGGCAAGAGCTACCTGGATGTGCTGCAGGCACTGGAATACCTGGGCCTGGACGAAGCGGGCTGCGCTGACATCGGCATCCGCGTGTACAAGGTCGGCATGACCTGGCCGCTGGAACCGGAAGGCATCGCCCACTTCGCGCAGGGGCTGGAAGACATCATCGTGGTGGAGGAGAAGCGTGCCTTCATCGAGCGCCAGATGAAGGAGCAGTTCTTCAACTGGCCGGTCAGCTGGGGCCAGCGCCCGTCGATCGTCGGTAAGTACGATGAAAGCGGTGAGTGGATCCTGCCGTCCACCGGTGAACTGACCCCGGCCACGATTGCCGGCGTGATCGGTCGCCGCATCCAGAAGTTCTTCAACAACGAGTCCATCGAGCAGCGCCTGCAGTGGATGCAGGAGAAGGAAGCCGAGCTTGCGTTGCCGCGCGCCAGCTTCCCGCGCGTGCCGCATTACTGCTCCGGCTGCCCGCACAACACCTCCACCACCGTGCCGGAGGGCTCGCGCGCACTGGCCGGCATCGGTTGCCATTACATGGTGACCTGGATGGACCGCAGCACCGACACCTTCACCCACATGGGTGGCGAGGGCGTGACGTGGGCCGGGCAGGCCGCCTTCACCGATACCCAGCACGTGTTCCAGAACCTGGGGGACGGCACCTATTTCCACAGCGGCTCGCTGGCGATCCGCCAAGCGGTCGCGGCCGGCGTCAACATCACCTACAAGATCCTCTACAACGATGCGGTGGCGATGACCGGCGGCCAGCCGGTGGACGGCCCGCTGAGCGTGCCGGACATCGCCAGGCAGATGCGTGCCGAAGGCATCCATACCATCATGGTGCTGTCGGACAACATCGCCAAGTGGACCGGCCAGCGCGAGCATTTCCCCAGCGACGTGGAGTTCCACGACCGCAGCGAGCTGGATGCGGTGCAGAAGCGCCTGCGCGAGGTGAAGGGCGTTTCGATCCTGATCTACGAACAGACCTGCGCCACCGAAAAGCGCCGCCGCCGCAAGCGCGGCAAGCTGGAGGACCCGGCCAAGCGGGTGATGATCAACTCGCTGGTGTGCGAAGGCTGCGGCGACTGTGGCAAGAAGAGCTTCTGCGTGTCGGTGCTGCCGAAGGAAACCGAGTTCGGGCGCAAGCGCGACATCGATCAGTCCAACTGCAACAAGGACTATTCGTGCGTGAATGGCTTCTGCCCGAGCTTCGTCACCGTGCACGGTGGCCAGCCGCGCAAGGGCAGCAAGCGCGACGTCTCCACGCTGCTGGACAACCTGCCGGCACCGGTGGTGCGCGGTACGCTGGAGCAGCCCTGGAACATCCTGATCACCGGCGTGGGCGGCACCGGCGTGGTGACCATCGGCGCGCTGCTGGGCATGGCCGGGCACCTGGAAGGCAAGGGTACCTCGGTGCTGGACCAGACCGGCCTGGCGCAGAAGGGCGGCGCGGTGACCACGCACATCCGCATTGCCCGTCACCCCGATGACATCCATGCGGTGCGCATTGCCGCCGGTGAAGCCGACCTGGTGGTGGGCTGCGACATGGTGGTGGTGAACGATTACTGGGCGCTGTCGAAGGTGCGCGCCGGCCGTTCGCAGGTCGTGCTCAATACCTACGAAGCAATGCCGGGCACCTTCACCACCCGCCCGGACATGCAGTTCCCGGCCGCCGACATCATTGCCGGCGTGCGCGTGGCGCTGGGCGGCGAAGAACCGCTGCTGCTGGACGCCACCCAGCTGGCCACCGCGCTGCTGGGCGATGCGATCGCCGCCAACCTGTTCATCCTCGGCTACGCATGGCAGCAGGGCCTGGTGCCGCTGTCGTTCGAGTCGCTGATGCGCGCCATCGAGCTCAATGGCGCGGCGGTGGCGATGAACCAGCAGGCCTTCGCGTGGGGCCGCCTGGCCGCGGTCGATCCGCAGGCCGTGCA
The DNA here is from genome assembly GCF_056759755.1 of Stenotrophomonas sp. STEN046. NCBI lineage: Bacteria > Pseudomonadati > Pseudomonadota > Gammaproteobacteria > Lysobacterales > Lysobacteraceae > Stenotrophomonas > Stenotrophomonas sp. STEN046. Next base: position 1,765 of record NZ_JBRRDR010000060.1, on the reverse strand, counting down.
GCAGGCGGCGGGCCTGGTGCGCAACCTGCACACCGACAGCGAAACCACCCCTGGCCCGCTGCATGCGCTGCCGCCGGGCGAGTGGGAAGGCAACGAATGGGGTGCCACCGCCGCGCCGCGCAACACCGGCGACGAGCGCGAACTGCGCGGCCTGCCGACCCACTGCGGCGATGTCGCCTTCCTGCCGCTGGACGATGCACGCCTGTCGCGTTCGCTGGATGAAATGATCGCGCGCCGTTCGGCATTCCTGGTCGATTACCAGGATGCGGCTTATGCCGCCCGTTACCGCAGCCTGGTCGAGCGCGTGCGTGCGGCCGAGGCCGACCGCATCGGCGGTTCCACTGCGCTGACCGAGACGGTGGCCCGCTACCTGTTCAAGCTGATGGCCTACAAGGACGAATACGAGGTGGCACGCCTGTACACCAGTGGCGATTTCCAGCGCCGCCTGCAGCAGCAGTTCGAGGGCGACTACCAGCTGCGCTTCCACCTGGCGCCGCCGCTGTTTGCCAAGAAGGACGAACAGGGCCGTCTGCAGAAGAAGGAATACGGCCCGTGGATGTTCAAGGCCTTCGGGCTGCTGGCCAAGCTGAAGTTCCTGCGTGGCGGCCGCTTCGATGTGTTCGGCCGTACCGAAGAACGCCGCATGGAACGCCAGCTGATCGGTGACTACGAGGCGACCGTGCAGCTGCTGCTGGACGGCCTGGATGACGACCGGCTGGCACTGGCGGTGGAGATCGCCAGCATTCCCGAGCACATCCGCGGCTTCGGCCACGTCAAGGAAGCGCACTTCGCGCAGGCCAAGGCGCGTGAAGCAACGTTGCTGGCGCAGTGGCGCAACCCGAAGGCGCTGCATATCGTGCAGGTGGCGTAAGGCCGCGTGCGATAGTGCCGGCCAGCGGCCGGCACTACCGTCGATTCACCCCAGCCGCCACAGCAGCAGCCGGTTGTTGGCCGGCATCGCCACATTACCCAGGCGGGTGAATCCGTTGTCCGCCGCCAGCGCCTGCACCGCTTCCACATCGCGGATGCCACTGCGCGGATCACGCGCCTTCAGCCAGCCATCGAACTGCGCGTTGCTGTCGCTGGTGTAGCGTCCGCCATGGTTGAACGGGCCATACACCGCCAGCAGTGCGCCATGACGCAACACCGACGGCCACGCGGCGAACAGGGCCTGCACGTGCTGCCAGCTCATGATGTGCAGTGTGTTGGCGCTGAAGGCCGCGTCGTAACTGCTGCCTGCGGGCAACGACAAACCGGGCGCAGGCGGCAGTTCCACCTGCAGCGCGACCGGCGCCAACAGGTTCAGCAGCGCTGCCTCGGCACGCCAGGCCTCGATGCCCGGCAGATGGTCCGGATGATCACTGGGCTGCCAGCGCAGCCACGGCCAGCGTTCGGCGAAGCAGGCCGCATGCTGGCCCGTGCCACTGCCGATTTCCAGAACCCGGTGGCGGTCGCCCATCCACGGGTCGAGCGCTGCCGCGATCGGTTCGCGGTTGCGTTCGCAGGCTTCTGAATACGGCTTGCTCGACATCGGGACGGTGTCCAGGCGGGGTCGGCCCCATTGTGCACGAGGGGGTGTGTTGCTGAGCAGGGCTGCGCCCTGCACCCGCCGAAGCCGAAGCCAGAGCAACGTCAAAAGCTGACATTCCGTGGGTTGGCGGGGTGGCTACGGGTTCGGGGGCCGCGTGCAGTACCGCCCATTTATCTCGGTCGCCCCCACCAATCCGGAGAACCCCCCGCCACCCGCCCCCCCCCGCCCGCCCCC
>NZ_JBRRDR010000059.1:0-24593 GCF_056759755.1 Stenotrophomonas sp. STEN046 | reverse complement strand
GCACCGCCGGGCATGGCCCGGCGCTACCGTTACTGGTCCAGCGCCTGCCGTAGCGGAGCCAGGAAGGCACCGGCACGCTGTGCGGCATCCTCCGGCGAGTCGGCCTCGGCCAGCACGGCTACCAGCGCACTGCCCACCACCACACCGTCGGCCTGACGGGCCATGGCCGCGGCACTGGCCGCGTCCTTGATGCCGAAGCCCGCCACCACCGGTACCGCAGCCCGGGCGCGCAAGGCCTGCAGGCGCGCGCTGGCAGCATCGCTGTCGAGTCGTTCGGAGGCGCCTGTGACGCCGGCAAAGCTGACGTAGTAGAGATAGCCCCGGGCCAGCGCCAGCAGCTTGTCGGCGCGCGCTTCGCTGGTGGTTGGCGAGGCCAGCAGGACCAATGCCAGCCCTGCTGTGTCGAAGGCCTGCAGGGCTTCACCGGCTTCTTCCGGCGGCAGGTCGACCAGCAGCACGCCATCCACCCCTGCCGCCACCGCGGCCTCGGCGAACGCGGCATAGCCGTGGATCTCCACCGGATTGAGATAACCCATCAGCACCACCGGCGTGCTGGCATCGCGTTCACGGAACTGCGCTACCGCCTGCAGCACATAGCGGGTACCGGCACCACGGCCCAGTGCGCGCTCGGAGCTGCGCTGGATGGTGGGGCCATCGGCCATCGGGTCGGAAAACGGCACCCCCAGCTCGATCACATCGGCGCCGGCCTGGACCAGCGCATGCATGACCGGCACGGTTGCTTCCAGCGAAGGATCACCTGCGGTGATGAACGGGATCAGGGCCTTGCGCTGCTGCTGGCGCAGACGCAGGAAACAGGCATCAAGTCGGGATACGGACATTTCAGGCACACCCTTCAATCAGTTCAATCGCTTCACTGGTCCCCCAGTACATCTGGAGGACCCTCCCTTCAAACAGTTCCACGCGGATGCCAAGCGCCGAGCCCGGGTCCTGCCAGGTCAGGTATTCGCCCTGCTCGCCATCGTAGGCATGCGGGCTGGACACCGGTGGCTTCGGGAACCGGGCAACCGCCTGGGCACGGGTCATGCCGACGCGCAGGCCGAACGGGCCCGGCTGCTCGGCCGGTGCCCCGCTCTCCGGGTCCAGGCCGAGGTCGAAACGAACCACGCGGTCTTCGTCGGTCATCATCGACACGCCCGCCGGCAGGCTCTTGCCGTCGTAGTACTCGCAACTGCCGCCGAGCGCTTCGACCGCCCCCTGTGCCGTCCACGGCCCGAGCGCCTTGAGATCGTTCAGGTGCTGGCCGATCAGCACCTCGCCGGCATGGTCCAGCGCCACCGAGACCACGGCGGACGTGTCGTCGCCGCTTTCGGCATCCGGTGCCGGGGGGTCATCGATGGGCGTGCGTGCAAGCGGGTCGAGATCATCGTTGGCAGCCCTCTGCTGTGCCGGCTGCGTGGTGGCCTTGGCCGCCGGTGCCAGCACCGGCGGTTCCGGCGGCTGACACGCCGCCAGGCCCAGGGCCAGCAGCAGCGCGCTGCTGTTGCGAAGCCGCGCGCTCACAGCACCAGGCCTTCGCGCGCGGCGATGGTGTGCACGTCCTTGTCACCGCGGCCGGAGAGGTTGCACAGCACGATCTGGTCGCGCGGACGCTCACGCGCCAGCTTCATCGCCTGCGCCAGGGCGTGGCTGGATTCAAGCGCCGGCAGGATGCCTTCGGTATGCGCCAGCAGATGGAACGCCTGCAGCGCCTCTTCGTCGGTGATGCCGAGATAGCGCGCACGGCCGCTGTCGGCCAGGAACGCATGCTCCGGGCCCACGCCCGGGTAGTCCAGGCCGGCCGATACCGAATGGGTTTCGATGATCTGGCCGTCGTCGTCGCACAGCACATAGGTGCGGTTGCCATGCAGGACGCCGGGGCGGCCAGCGGCGATCGAGGCGGCGTGGCGACCGGTGTGGATGCCATCGCCAGCGGCCTCGGCGCCCACGATTTCCACCTGGCGGTCGTTGAGGAATGCATGGAACAGGCCGATGGCATTGCTGCCACCGCCAACGCAGGCGGTGATCGCATCGGGCAGGCGGCCGTACTCGGCCAGCATCTGCTCGCGGGCTTCACGGCCGACGATGGCGTTGAAATCGCGCACCATGCGCGGATACGGATCCGGGCCGGCCACCGTACCGATGATGTAGAAGGTGTCCTGCACGTTGGTTACCCAGTCGCGCATCGCTTCGTTGAGCGCGTCCTTCAGGGTGGCCGAGCCGGAGGTGACCGGCACCACCGTCGCGCCGAGCAGCTTCATGCGGTAGACGTTGATCTTCTGCCGTTCGATGTCGGTGGCGCCCATGTACACCACGCACTCCAGGCCCAGCCGCGCCGCAACCGTGGCGCTGGCCACGCCGTGCTGGCCCGCGCCGGTCTCGGCGATGATGCGCTTCTTGCCCATCCGCGCGGCCAGCAGCGCCTGGCCGATGGTGTTGTTGATCTTGTGCGCGCCGGTGTGGTTCAGGTCCTCGCGCTTGAGCAGGATCTGTGCCCCACCCACGTGATCGCTGAGCCGTTCGGCATGGTAGATCGGGCTCGGTCGCCCCACGTAATGGGCCAGGTCGCGGTCGTAGGCCAGCTGGAAAGCGGGATCCTGGCGTGCCTGGTCATAGGCCTGCGCCAGTTCCTGCAGCGGGCCGACCAGGGTTTCGGCGACAAAGCTGCCGCCGTAACGGCCGAAGTGGCCCTGGGCATCAGGGAAAGCGTGGAAATCGGCAATCGGAGAGTCAGGCATGGGGGCGACCGGTCGTTCAGACAGATCGATACTCTAGCGCACGGATCAGGCCCGGAAAATGGATATTATCTGGCGCATCCCGTCAGGAAAACTCACATGAGCACCTCCCTGCTGCCACCCCTGAATGCCCTTCGTGCATTCGAGGCGACCGCCCGCCTGGGTGGCGTCGGCCGCGCCGCGCAGGCGTTGCATGTGACCCACGGCGCGGTCAGCCGCCAATTGAAGCTGCTGGAGGACCACCTGGGCATTGCGCTGTTCCAGCGTGTCGGCCGCGGGCTGCGCCTGACCGCAGCCGGCGCCCGTCTGCAACAGGCCTGCAGCGCGGCATTCGATGGCATCGAAGACTGTGTGCGCGAGCTGCGCCGGCCGAGCGCGGACCCAGCGCTGGTGCTGGGCTGCAGCGGCAGTGTGCTGGCACGCTGGATGATTCCGCGACTGCCTGCCCTGCAGGCCGCCCTGCCCGGTGTGCGCCTGCAATGGTCTGCGCTGGATGGCAGTTTCACCGAAGCACAGGCGGCGCTGGATGCGGTGCTGCTGCTTGCACAGGGACCCTGGCCGCGGGGTTGGCAGGTGCGCGAGCTGGCACCGGAACGGGTGGGCGTGGTGGTGGCGCCGTCACACCCGGCGGCGCAGCGCCTGCGTCACGTGCCGCCATCGGCGCTGCTGCAGGAAACACTGCTGCATACCGGTTCGCGACCGCAGGCGTGGCCGATGTGGGCGCAGTCGCAGGGCCTGGACCCGGCCCAGCTGCGGCTGGGCACCGGCTTCGAACACCTGTACTACCTGCTGGAAGCAGCGGTGGCCGGGCTGGGTCCGGCGATCGCACCCGAGCCGCTGGTGACCGAGGACCTGGCCGCAGGACGGCTGATCGCCCCCTGGGGATTTGCCGCAACAGGAGGCTTCTGGGTGCTGGCGCGGCCGGACGGCCCGAGCGATGCACGGGTGGAGGCGCTGGCGGACTGGCTGACCGCACAACTGCGCTGACGCGCACTGCAGCGCAGTGAGGCCATGGGCTGCGCCGCGATGCTCTGCAGCCTGTCGGCCGGGCGGCGATTACATTCCGTTGGAAAACACGTCGAGCCCGTCCGCACCGACCCAGCCCTGTGCGCAATTGCCGGCATAGCGCCCCGGCGCTGCCGCATGGCAGGCATCGCTCCCCTTGGCGGAACGATTGTCGATCGGCCTGTCGCCATAGGTGTCACACAATGCGTTGTCCTTGCACTTTCCGACCGTATTGGCGGGAATCGCGACAACGTAATAGAACAACGGATTCTGCCCGGTACGGCCGATGCCCTGCACGCAGACCAGCTGCCCCTTCGACAGTGTCGCGGTCACGGTGGCCTTGCTGCCGCTGCCCGGTACCGCGTCCAGCGTCTCCACGCCGGAGGCCTCGGCCACGCCGGCGAACAATCCCTGGTCGCCGCAGTCCGGCGACAGCTCGACGTCGTAGAAGTCGCCGCTGCCGACGTCACCTGCCGTGCAGCCGGTACCGGCACTGGCATTGCTGCACGTCACACCGCTGGCGTGGATCAGCGCAGCCAGCCCGTCGCCGCGCGTTGCAGGTGAGGACGCAGGGCTTGCCGCCGCTGCAGCGACCGCAGCCGCAGCAGGCGCAGCGACGGGCGATGCTGCCGCGGGGTTCGATGAATCTCCCGCCGTGCACGCCCCCAGCGCAAGCAGCAGCGCCGGAACAAGCGCAAGGCGGGCCACGTGGAAACGAGGGCAGGAAACACGGGGCATATCCATTGCGACCTCATTGAAAGGTTTGATGCACCGCGGCGGTACCCGCATCGGGTGGCAGGCGCCGGCTCAAGGCGCCGTCGGTGCCGCCAGGCGCTGCTGCAGCTCCTCGCGCAGCCGCGACAACTCGACCTCGGCCTGCTGCCGCTGCTGCATGCCCTCGCGATGGATGCTGCGCACTTCTTCAACGGTGGCGATCAGCTGGTCGTGCACATGGCGCAGGGTTGCCACATCGATGACACCCCGCTGGTTGCTGCGGGCGGTGTCCACCGAGGCCTGCCGCAGCAGGTCGGCATTGCGCCGCATCAGTTCGTTGGTCGCATCGTCGATGGCGTTGGCCAGCTCGGCGGCATTCTTCTGCTCGCCCAGCGACAGCTGGATCGCGAACTGGCGCTTCCACGAGGGGATGGTGATGTCGCGGACGGTGTTGAATTTCTCGATCAGCTGCAGTGCGTTGGCCTGGATAAGGCGGATCATCGGCAGCGACTGGTCGGCCGCGTGCTGCATCAGCTGCAGGTCGGACACGCGTTTCTCGATCAGGCGGATCGCATTGTCGATCTCGCTCTGGCGGATACGTTGCTGCGGATCTTCGCTGCCCTGCCCCAGCAACTGCTCGGACTGCAGCTGGGCCAGGCGCTGCTTGCCGGCGGCGGCATACAGTCCCAGCGCATGACGTTCTTCGCGGACGATGTCGTGCATGCGGTCGAAATCAGTGACCCGCTTGCCCATCAGCGCCTGCTGCGCGCCGACGTCGCCGAGCAGCTGCTCGATCTGCGAATTGGTATCGCTGAACTTCTGCACCAGCTCGCCCTTGGACGAGCGCAGGCGATCGATCAGGCCACCGATCAGCGGCACTTTCGACCGCTGGGAGAAGCCATCGAGTTTCAGCTCACGCGCGATGCGCACCACTTCGCCCAGCTTTTCGCCGTTGGCATCCAGGTCACGATTGCGCACCTGGTCCAGCAGCTGGCTGGAGAACGCCGTGGTCCGGGCCGCCGCCTCGCGCCCGAACACCTGCAGGTTGCCTGGGCGCAGGTCCTCCAGTTCGCGGCCGATCTCGGCGATGCGCGGCAGGTCATCGCGCACCAGGCCCAGGGCCTTCAGCGTGCTGTCGTCAATCTCGGCGGCGGTCGTCGTGGCAGGCACGAGGGCGCCGGGGTTCTGGCTGTCCTGGGTCATCGGGCGGTGTCCTTGCAGTGGAAAAGCGGCAGCGGCGGCCGGCTCAGCGCAGTCTAGCCTGAGCGGCAGCCACTTCGTCATGGATCTGTACCTGCAGCGCAGCCGCCGTCGCCACCTGTGCCGACTGCGCCTGGAGCTGGCGGTTCAACGTGGCCTGTCGCCACGCTGGCAGCAGCACATCGTGGATGCGCGCGAACCGTTCCAGCAACGCCGCGTCCTGGGCCTGCAGCAACCGCCACTGTCCGGCATCGATACGGTGCAGCGCGGCCAAGCGCTGCAGGTGGTCGATGCGCGAGGTCAATGCCGCCTGTGCATCGACAGGCAGCTGTGGCAGCAGCGCGCCTGCATGCTCACCCCAGGCCTGCAGGGCCAGCGCCGCAGCGTCCGCGTCGATGATCGCCTCGCGCCGCTGTTCACCCTGCACGCGCACTGCCTGCGCCTGCTCGCGGGCCTGCAGCGCCAACACGCCCAGCTGCGCCTGCAACGCCTGCGCCTCGGCCTGGCGGACGACGTCGCGGCCAAGCAGGCGCCCCCACCAGCCCTCGCGTCGGCGCAGCGCGCGCGGGTCCGTTGCCTGCAACGCCAATGCGATACGCGCCAGCGCATCGACCAGGCCCTGCCCTGCCGCCTGCGCCTCGGCGGCCTGCTGCACGCCGATCGCCTGCAGCAACGGTGCACCGTAGCTCGACAGCGCTGCGATGTCCGCCGATGGCGGCAGCACGGGCGCAGGCAGGGGGCGCGGTGCGGTCATGGCAGTGGTGGCGGCCGCGGCGTATCGCCGTCGGTGGTTTCTGGTGGCAATGATTCACCATAGAAGTGGCGCATCAAGGCTTCATCGAGCGCACGCTCTTCCGGTGTGGCGGCACGCCGCACGCGTGGACGCGGGCGCGGGTCGGCCGTGGCCACGCCGGAAGCCACCTGCTGCCGTGCCCAGCCGGCAAACGCCGCCAGTGTCTGCGAAACCTGCGCCTGCTGTTCCTGCGAGGCAAGCAGCAACTGCAGCAGCGGGGCCAGCCCGGCCTGCAGGTCCTCGGCCAACGGCGTTGCAACAGGCGCTGGCGTTGCCGGCGCCGCCTGGCTGGCCTGCTGCGCCTGCGCCAGCTGCTGCAGCGCCGCCAGCAATGCCGGCCAGGGCGCCGGTTCTGGCGCTGCGACAACCTCGGCCACCGGCGGCGGCAGCTGCAGGGCACTGGCAATGTCGGCAAGCTGGGCCACGACACGACCGCCAACATCGCTGTCGCCCGCGCCCATCGCCTTGTTGCGCAGGAAGTCGCGCTTGATCTGCGCCCAGCGCTGGGCCTGTTCCGCGCTCATTGCATCGCGCAGTTCCGCCAGCTTGAGCAGGTTCTCTTCGGCACCGGTGGTCAGCAGCTGCGCTTCGCCCAGGTAGTGGTCGGAAATCAGCTGCTGCAGCTCGTCCTCGTTCATCACCGGCGAGATCTTCTCGGCCAGCTTGTTCATGTTGCGGTAGCTGCCCTGCAGCCGGAACGGTGGTTCGGTACGGTAGCGGTCGTCCTGCGCGGCACTCGCGATGTATTGCTGGTTGACCCGGTAGACCACGTCGCGCACGCGCAGCATGCGCTGCAGGGTGGCGGTGATCTCGTTGATCTCCGCGCCGCTGTAGGCATGGCTCAGGCCGTTGGTGGATACGTCCTTGCCCATCGCGCGATCGACCAGCAGGTACAGGTCAGCCATCTCGCGGGTGGCCAGCGGTGCCAGTACCGGGTTGGAGGTCAGGCTGTTCTCGATATAGCTGAGAGTGAACGCCGCTTCCATGCCACCGAGCACGTCGCCCAGATTGTAGATGTCGGCACGGTTGGCCAGCATGTCCGGAATCTTGAACACTTCGCCGGACTCGGTGTATGGGTTGCCGGCCATCACCACGCAGAACTTCTTGCCGCGCATGTCGTAGGTGCGGGTACGGCCGCGCCATACACCCTCGATACGGCGGGTGCCATCGCACAGCGAAATGAACTTCTGCAGGAATTCCGGATGGGTGTGCTGGATGTCATCGACATACAGCATGGTGTTGTTGCCCATTTCCAGCGCCAGGTTGAGCTTCTGCAGCTCCTGCCGCGAGGTTGCGTCCGGCGCCTGTTCCGGGTCGAGCGAACGCACCTCGTGGCCCAGCGCCGGGCCATTGATCTTCATGAAGACCAGCCCAAGCCGATGCGCCACGTATTCCATCAGCGTGGTTTTGCCGTAACCCGGTGGCGAGATCATCATCAGCAGGCCCATCAGGTCGCTGCGCTTGTTCTCGCCCACCGTGCCCATCTGCTTGGCCAGGTTGTCGCCGATCACGCCGAGATAGACGTCGTTGATCAGCTTGTTGCGCACGAACGAGGACAGCGGCCGCGCCTTGAATTCGGACAGGCGCAGGGTCTCGCGCTCGCGGCCGATGATGCCCTGGCGCACCGCCTGGTAGGCATGGAAGGCCGGTACGAAGTGCTGCAGGTGATGCTGCAGTCGTGCCAGGAAATCGTCCAGCGATACGGTCAGGCTGCCGTTGTGGATACGCGCGTGTTCGCCAAGCAGGCCGTTGACCTCGACCTGCAGCGGCGCATCGCTGGCACGCGTGCGCAGCTGTCGCTGCACCAGCAGCAGTGCAGCCGCTTCATCCACATAGCCGGCATGTACCGACTGCGCCGGCAGCCCGGCGAGCGCACGCAGCCATTGCCCGGCCAGCGCCAGCCGGCTGGCCAGGGGATCCTGCGTGCGCTGCAGCGCGCGCTCCAGCGCATCGCGCTGGCCGGCCTGTTCCAGCTGCTGGGACAATGCCTCCAGCAGTGCCTGCGCATGCCGGCTGGTGCTGAACACCGGGTCGCCCGCCGCCAGTTCCTCACCCAGATAGGCAGCGGCCGTAGCGGCATCGGCCGCATCGAACGGCAGCGCGTGGGCCTGCGCATGCTCATGCACGGCCGTTGCGATCTCGGCGCGTAGCGCCTGGCGTCCCTCATCGGAACCAAACAAGCGTGCGATGGCATCTGCACCGGCCTGCCGGCCGGGCCATTGCGCGACCGCCTCGTCGCGCTGGCGTGCCGCCCAGAACAGCAGCGCCAGCGCACGCACCCGCGGTGTGTGCCGCAGCGAGCCGGCAGCCTGCTGCAGGGGCAGCAGCGCACGCAGGATCAGCGCCGCATCATGATCGTGGATGCCGCGTTCGTAACCTTCGCGGTAGCGCGGCGCGGCGAACGCCCGCACCCGCTGGTCCAGCGCTTCCGGTGCGGCCGCGTCGTGCTGCAGCTGCGCAAGGTCCAGACCCTCATGCCCCTGCTCGGCGGCACGCAGCACGCACCCGGCCAGGTACTCGCCGCGGTAGATCGCTTCGGATTCGGAGTCCAGTGTCACCGGCCAGAACGGCTTCAAGGCGTCCAGTTCCGGGTCGTGCAGGGTCTCCAGGAAATCGGTACCGGTCAGGTGAATGGCCAGGGTGTCACCGCGCGGCAGCAGCGTCAGGTCCAGCGCCTGGGTGTTCACGCTGAATCGATGGCGCGGCCCCAGGCGGACCACGTTGCCACCGGACTCGTACAGGTCGCTGCGATCGCGCAGCTGACGTACGGCCTGGTCGCGCACGCCCTTCAGCCTTGCTTCGACATCGTCGGCCTTGACGCTGTCACGCAGCGCGCGCAGGCGCTCGGCCAGCTCCCGCAGCTTGAGGATCAGCGGATCGCCGGCAAAGAAGGCATTGAGCTCGTCGGCCGTGCTGAAACGCTCGGTCCGCTTGCCAAGACCGTCCAGAATGCGGTTTGCAGCGTCGAGCACCGAGCGCGCCTTGCGCTGGCGATCGTCCAGCAACGCCTGCTTGTGCGAATCGAATGCCTCGACCAGCTCTTCGCGCTTGCTGAGGATGTCGCCGAGGAACTGCTCGTGCTCGCCGAACTGGCTTTCCAGCTCTTCCAGCTGTACCAGCAGGCGCGAGAGCTGTTCGTCGGCACGTTCCGGGTCGCTGGCCATCGCCAGCGCGCTGGTGATCGACTGCGAGAACAATGCGAACTGCGCGGCGAACTGGGCCACGGCCTCGGCCGAACCCAGGGTCTTTCGACGCTGCTCGGCACGTGCACGCGCCTGGTTCAGGCGGCCATACAACAAGGAGATCGCTTCGACCACGCGGGTACGCGCGGTGGCGTCATCCACCTTCAGGCCTGCCATCAGCTCGGACAACATGTCCAGGTCGCTGGCCATGCCGCGCAGCCCCTGCAGCTGCTCATCCAGCTGGCGGGCGCTGGCAGCCTGCTGGGCGGCCTCGTCCAGCGCCTGCATGCGTGCGGTCAACGGCGCCAGCGCGGCATCGCCGGCCAGGAAGCTGCCGGTGGCCGCACCCACTTCGTCGTGCGCTGCCACCAGTTCGGCGGCCATCGTATCGATGCGGTCGGTGTCGATGTAGCGCAGATCGCGGATGGTCAGCAGGCGCCCGCGCAGGGCGGTGATCGCATTGAGTGCCTCGACGAAGGCCTGGACTTCGTTCCAGTTCTCCGGCTGCAGCCGACCGAGCAGCGCCTTGTGCGTGGCCTCGACCTCGACCATCGCCTGTGCCGACTGCTGGCGGATCGACTGCACCTTCTCGTATTCGTCCAGCACCGATTCGCCGGTGGCGCTGATCTGCCGCAGCAGCGCCTCGGCGCCGCCGCAGGCCTCGTCGCCCAGCCAGTGATGAGCATCGAACAGCCGTCGGGTGTCGGCTACCAGGCGCTGGTAGCGCTGTACCGACACGTCCTGGCCATCGATCTCGCGGGCCAGGTTGAACAGGTTGGAGATGCCGCGTACCAGTTCGGCATTGCCGATGCGGCCCATGAAGGTATTGCCGGACGGCCGGCTGGCGGCGAACTCATCGCTGCTGAAGGGGGTCTGCCAGACCTGCATCGGGTGGATGCGGGTCGGCTCGCTGCCTTCGGCATGGAACAGCACCATGCGTCCGTCCTGCATGAACGCATAGCCATGGCCGAACACCGGATTCTGCAACACACGCTGGATGGTGTTGTAGACAAACAGCGCCGAGCGCCCGCCTTCGCGCTCGTAGAAGATGTAGAGCACATCCTCGCCATTGGGCGAGCGGATGCTGCGCTTGAACTGCATGCCGGCCATCGACGCATCGAACGCCTTGTGCTCGCCGCCCTGCAGGTAGTAACCGCCGGGAAAGATGATGCCGTGGTCTTCGGGCAACTGCACGCAGGCCTGCACGATGGCATCGTTGCGCACGATATCGCCGGTCAGCGTGTTGTAGATCAGGCCACGCCATTCGGTTTCGCGGTAAGGCAGCACTTTCAACAGTACCAGCGAGCCGACGCGGGCGAACTCGAACTGGGCATCATCCAGCGACTGCGTGCTGTCCTCCACCGGCTCGCTGTGGATGCCCTGCCCGGTCTCGGTGTTGTTTTCCACCTTGATGGTCAGGTCGCCACCGGTGGTCTCCACGAACAGCGTGTCGAGGATGTTCAGGTGTGAGTGACGGCCGTTGACAGCCAGGTCGCGGGTCGCCTTGGTCCATTCGAAATCAAAGGGCGGTGGCAATGCGATATCCCGCTCGCCACGGGCGTCGAGATAGGTCAGCTCGCCTTCGCGCGACAGCGCCCAACGGAACACGCGCACATCGCTGCTGCGCTCGCCGATCTGGAACGACGCCAGCAGCTTGTCGCCCACCACGATCAGCTGCAGCAGCCGGGCATGCTTGTAGTAGGCGTACAGTTCGTTGAAGTCGTGCACGAAGCCCGGCTGATCGAGGAAGCTGCCTTTCAGTTCCAGCGCAGCGACGTCGTAGCCATCGGCGCCCTGCACCAGACGGTAGAGGCCGAATACATCTTCGATGCGGGTCTGGGTCTTGAGCCCGATGAAGACGTTGTAACCGAACAGAAGGCGGTCCGGACCCACCTGGACGATGTCACGCCCAACGCAGTTGTTCTCGCTGCGGATGCGGAAGCGGCCGACCACCTCCAGGCGGCTGTCGCCGAACTCGGCCAGGCGCTGGCGGTTGAGCTGCTCGGCAACGGTCTGCAGCCGCTGGCCCTGTTCACCCAGGCGGCGGCGCAGCACTTCATAGGCGCCGCCCTGGGCGACAGCCTGGTCGACGGTATCGCTGGCACCCTGGGGGACGGAGGGCTCGGCGGTCGGTGTGGTTTCAGACATCAGCAGGTTTCCGGCTCACGAACGGCCGGCCGTCGATGCGGCCGGCACGGGGGGGCGATGGCATGGGCCATCGCCGGGGTGATCAGCGCGCGCTGTCGGCCACGGGGGTGGCGGTGACCGGTACGCTCTGCACGTCCTCGGCAATCTGCCGCGGCGCAGCGTCGGCCACGTTGACCCCCAGGTAGCGCTGCATCAGGTCCTGCACGATCGGGCTCTTGCCGGCAAAGCCCTCGATCGACTTGCCCAGCGAGACCGCCTTGATCAGGTTCTCGAACATGCCGCCGTCGCCACCGATCAGATCGATGTCGGCGTTGCGCAGCGCGCTGGCAATGACGCCCGCGTTCTCGCGCGACACTTCCTTGCCCGCTTCGATCGAGGCCAGCGCCTGCTTCAGGCTGTTGTCGAGCATCATGCGGAACTCTTCGTGGCCGCGTGCCTGGTCGCTCAGCGAGGCGATGGCTTCGAACTTGCGCACCAGGCCTTCAGCCTCGGCCAGCAGCTTCTTCTGCACCACGCCCGCTTCGGCATTGCCCAGCGACTCGGTGGCGGTGGCGCGGGCCAGGCCCATCTTCTCTTCGCCCTGTGCCTGCGCCTGCAGCGTCTCGGCCAGCACGCGGGCTTCGTTGCTGCCCTGCTTCAGGTTGGCTTCGGCCTTGGCCTCGATCACGCGTGCTTCTGCAATACCCACCTTTTCGATGGCCAGCGCCGATGCTTCACGCACCTGTGCTTCGGCCAGGCCCGGTGCGGCCTGTTCGGCGCGGAATGCATCGGCCAGCAGGCGCTTGGCTTCGGCCTGCTTGCCGGCGGCTTCGTGTTCTGCCTGGGCCAGCGTGGTCAGTTCCACCGCGCGATGCTTGGACGCCGTCTCGCGTGCCTGCGCCTCCTTCACTTCACGCACCAGCGATTCCTGCGCCTTGCCCTCGGCTTCCAGGATCAGCACCTGCTTCTGGCGGTCGGCCTCGGATACCTCGCGCACTTCCTTGATGCGCTCCTCTTCCTGGGCCACGGTCTTGTCGATGGAGATGCGTTCGCGGGTGATGTTGGCCACGTCCATCTTGCCCTGCTCGACCACCTTGTCGCGCTCCACGCCCTGCAGCTGCACTTCGCGATCGGTGGTGACCTGCTCCAGCTGGCGTGCGCGTTCGACGCGCTCGGCCTCGATGGCGACGGCGCGCTGGCGGTTCTGCTCGGCCACTTCCACTTCGCGCAGGCGGTTCTGGTCGCGGATCTCGATCAGCTGCTGCGCTTCGATGCGCGCATTCTCCGACAGCTGGCGCTGCTCTTCCTGCACCTTGGCGGTCTCGGCCTCCTCGCGCGCACGGATGGTGTCGATCTCGCGCTTCTGCCGTGCCTCGGCCTCGGCCTGCTGGCGTTCCAGCGCCAGCAGCGCTTCGCGGGCTTCCACGTTCTTCTTGGTGATGGCCAGCTTCTCGTTCTGCTCCAGCTCGTTGGTCACCACGTTCTGCGCGGCGGTCAGCTCGGTGATCTTGCGGATGCCCTGCGCGTCGAGAATGTTGAACTGGTCCAGCAGCGACTTCGGGGTCTGTTCCAGGTAGTCGATGGCCACGTCTTCCAGCACATAACCGTTGAGGTCATTGCCGATCACCGCGATGATCTCGTCGCGGAATTCCTGGCGTTTCTCGAACAGTTCGGTGAAGTCGAACTTCTTGCCGACCGTCTTCAGCGCTTCGGAGAACTTGGCGTTGAACAGCTCGTCGACGGCGTGCTTGTCCGAGGCGCGGTCAGCACCGATGGCCTTGGCCACGCGCAGCACGTCGGCCTGGGTTTCGTTGACGCGCAGGTAGAAGGCCACGGCGATGTCGGCACGCATGTTGTCGCGGCAGATCAGGCCCTCCTTGCCGCGGCGGTCGATCTGCAGGGTGATCAGGCTGATCCGCATCAACTCGGCGCGGTACAGCACCGGAATGATCAGGGCGCCGGTGAAGTGCACCTTCGGCGTGGAGCTCATGTCGTTGACGATCAGGGCCACACCCTGGTCGACCTTGCGGTAGAACGCCTTGAACAGGCCCGCCACACCGAGCAGGAGGACCAGAATGCCGCCCACGATGATGAGGAAGGGGAGCACGGATGCCAACGTCATTGATGATTCTCCTTGTTGCCCGGAAGCAGGTTGTCCTGGAAATCGAGGGCGATCGCATCGGCGCGAACCACCCGGTAGTAATGCTGTGCCGCGATGTGCTCGACCAGCACGATGCGCTCGCCGCGCTGCAGTTCGATGTCGCTGCGGATCTGCAGTACCAGCCCGGCACCGCCGTCATCGACAGTGGCATGGCCGCTGCGGGCGTCCGCTTTGGGGGAGGCGACCACGCCAACGCGGCCCAGCAGCGATGCCTGCGGCACGGGGCGCAGGCGCAGCAGGAATCGACGGATCGGGCGCAGCAGCAGCGCGGTGACCGGCACCGCCGGCAGCGGCGCAAGCACGGCCACCACGGTGCCCAACGACCAGCGCAGCAGGTCGGGCAGTGGCAGCAGCACGTACAGGTGGATGAAGTAGGTCAGGACCCAGGCGAACAGGCTCAGCAGGGTCACCACGACCATCAGTGGTACCCCGCCCAGGCCCCACCGTGCAAGCAGCGCGGACAGACCGGTCAGGTCGGCATCGCCGCCGAGGGCACCGTCGGCCCCTGCCTCGCCAAAACCGTCATCAACCAGGCCGAAGGCGGCAACGCCCCAATACAGCACCGCCACCGCCAGCACGATGCTGTACGGGAGGGTGGGATACCCGAACACGACGGTGAGGAATTCCTGCATCGTTTGCCTTCCTGGGCTGGGGCGTCAGGCGCCCGTTCGGAGCACGGTGTCAGCGGCTCCGCCGATCCCGCGCCAGCCTTCATGGCCAGCGCGCTTGGGATCATCCTATGTGAAGAGGGTGTGCATGCTCAAATGTGAAGGCCAGCGCATGCCCGGCCTGCAGCGTTCTCAATCCAGTGCAGCGCAGTCGGCGCGGCGGATCTCTTCGACGAACGTGCGCATCTTGTAGCCGTCCTTGATGCCCGGCTCCAGCTCGATGCCGCTGGAGACGTCCACGCCCCACGGCAGCGTGGCGAGTACGGCGTCGTAGGCGTTGTCCGGGGTCAGCCCACCGGCCAGCAGGAACGGACGATGCAGTCCGGTTGGCACGCGGGACCAGTCAAAGGCCACGCCGGTGCCACCGCCGCCGCCCGGGGCATGGCTGTCAAACAGGAACCCGGCTGCACTGGGATAGCGCAACTGCAACGTGCGCGCGTTGATCTCCTCGCGCCCACCCATCGCAATTGCCTTCAGATAGGGCATGTTGAAGCTGCGGCAGAAGCTCTCGTCTTCCTCGCCATGGAACTGCAGCAGGGTCGGACGCACGGTGCGCAGCACTTCGCGCACCTCTTCCTTGCTGTTGTTGCGGAACAGCGCGACCACATCG
Source organism: Stenotrophomonas sp. STEN046 (assembly GCF_056759755.1). NCBI lineage: Bacteria > Pseudomonadati > Pseudomonadota > Gammaproteobacteria > Lysobacterales > Lysobacteraceae > Stenotrophomonas > Stenotrophomonas sp. STEN046. The sequence continues at coordinate 9,401 of NZ_JBRRDR010000059.1, read as the reverse complement.
ACCATCGGCGCGATCGCCTGGCGCATGGCGCGGGCCTCGGCCGGTGCGACTCGGCGGCTGCTTTCGCGGGCGAAGATGAAGCCCACCGCGTCCACGCCCAGCTCGCCGGCCAGGCGCACGTCACCGGCGCGGGTCATGCCACAGAACTTGATGCGGGTACGGTAGTAGGAGCGGCTCATAGCGTTACCTCGGCGGGCAGATGCCAGTTGTCGGGGTACAGCGGCCCCAGGAACACCAGCCCCTGCGGAGGTGCGGTGGGACCGGCCACGGTTCGGTCGCGCCCGGCCAGCAGTTCGGCGATCCACTCCACCGGTTTCTCCCCACTGCCAACCAGAATCAACGAGCCGACGATATTGCGGACCATGTGATGAAGGAATGCATTGCCGCGCACTGCCACCTCGATCACGTCATCGTGGCGGCTGACCTGCAGCGATTGCAGTTCACGTCGTGCATGCAGCGCCTGGCACTGCACCGAGCGGAAGGCACCGAAGTCGTTCTCGCCCAGCAGGGCCTGCCCGGCCTGGTGCATGCGCGCGGCATCCAGCGGGCGGCGTTCCCAGCTCAGGGTCTGCCGGCCGAGCGCCGGCCGCACTTCGCGGTTGAGCAGGCGGTAGCGGTAGCGTCGCGCGCGCGCGGAGAACCGGGCGTGGAAATCGTCGGCCACCGGCACGCACCAGCGCACTGCGATGGAGCGCGGCAGGCGGGTGGTGGTGCCAAGCATCCAGGCGCGCGGATCGCGCACCACGTCGGTGTCGAAGTGCACCACCTGGCATTGGCCGTGCACGCCCGCATCGGTGCGTCCGGCGCAGACCACCTGCAAGGGCGTGTCGGCCACCGAGGACAGGGCCTGTTCCAGGCTGGCCTGGACACTGGGTCCACCCTCGCCCAGGTTCTGCCACCCCCGGAAATCGCTGCCGTCGTATTCGACGCCGAGCGCGTAACGCATGTGCTACCTCGATGTTGCGGATGGGGCGGCGCTCAGGCCGGGGCGCGCTCGGACCAGACGGCCAGTTCGTTGCCACCGGGCTCGACGAACTGGAAACGGCTGCCGCCGGGGAAAGAAAACACGCCGCGCACGATTTCGCCACCGGCTGCGCGCACGGCCTCTTCCATCGGCGCCAGCTGGTCGGCATACACCACCAGCAGCGGCGCGCCCTCGCTGGCGCGCTGCGGCGTGCCGCGGAAGAAGCCGCCCTGCAGTCGGCCGTCGTCGAACGCGGTGTAATCAGGGCCGTAATCGACAAACGACCAGCCAAACACGGCCTCGAAGAAGGCACGGCTGGCAGCGGGATCGCGCGAGGCGAATTCAACGTAATCGAGACGACGTTCGCGGGTCATGTCAGGTCCTTGGCGAGCAGTTATCAGGGCAGGCGCGCAAGCAGTTCGCGGGCCTGCGCCTGGCAATGCAGGTCGCCACCTTCGGCCACTTCCTGCAGCAGGGTGCGTGCGGTCTGGGCATCCCCGAGGTCCAGATAGGCAATGGCCAGTTCCAACCGCTCCTGGCCTACACGTGGGGCCCAGTCGCGCGTGCTGTCTGCTGCAGGCGCTGCGCTCTTTGCGGCAGCGTCCGCGTCCGTATGTGCATCGACCGGCGCGTCGGCGTCGTGGGATTCGGCCGCCGGCAGATCGAACACGCCGCGGAACTGCGGCTCCTGCTCAGCCTGCAGCGCGTAGTCGGGCACCGGCACGTCGGCCGGCGGGGTCTGCGCAGCCGGCTCTTCCCAGCGCGGCAGGTCGTTCACGGCCGGGGGCAGGTCGACAACCTCGCTCTCCTGCAGTTCACCGGTATGCCATTCGGCCGGTGTTGCTTCCACCTGCGGCGTGCTGCCCGGTTCCTGGTGACCGGTAGTACTGGCCCAGGCCGGCATCGCCGGTTCCTGGCGTCCGCCTTCGGCGCCGAAGGTCCCGCCTGCGTCGTGCTCGGCCAGGGTATCCAGTGCGGCACCGGCCGGCAGCGCAGCGGCCAGCCCGGCAGCATCGTGTTCTTCGCGCAACGGCGGCAGTGGCGACGGCTTGCGGCGGCGCAGCAGCCAGGCGCCGACGGCGACCAGCAACAGCAGCGGCAGGCCCATCCAGTACCACGGTGTGCCGGCGCCCGGAGCACCCGGCGCCTGCGCCAGGCGTTGCTGCGCGGCGGCCAGGTCGTTGTCCTTCATCGCGATCAGCGACTGCTGCTGCTCTTTGAGCTTCTCCAGTTCCGCCACGCGTTGTTTCAGGTCGCCGATCTCGGCATCGCGGGTGGCGATGTCTTCCTTGGCCTGGCGCAGTTGCTCGTTGCCCAGCATGTCACCCTCGCTGCCGGCACCAGTGCCGGTGGTTGTGCCCGCGTGCGCGGCGTCCGACGCCAGCGCCGGAGCGATTTCAAGTCGTGCCCCATTGGCGGTCGCCGGGGAAGAAGCTGCCGCGTCGGCCTTGGCCACCGGCGCCGGGGCACCGACCGGCTGCGGCACCGTGCGGGCCTGCCGCCACTGGCTGGTATGTTCGCGCACCAGCGCGGCGGCCTCGTTGGCATCCACGGCCGCCAGCGCGGTGTCGCCCGGCATGCGCAGTACCGCGCCCTGCTTGAGCAGATTCACGTTGCCACGGATGAAGGCTTCCGGATTGGCGCGCAACAGCGCGATCATCGCCCGGTCGCGGCTGATCTGGTTGCCGCGGGCCAACGTGCCGGCAATCTGCGAGAGGGTCTGGCCCCGCTGCACTTTCACACTGCCATCTGCAGCGGCTGCCGGCGGCTGCGCGGCGGGTGCCGCAGCACGCGGGCGCGCGGCCACGGCAGTAGGCGCAGGCACCGCCGGAGTCGGAGCGGCAGGTGCGGGTGCCGGTGCTTCGCGGACGATGGTGTCCGACAGTACGCCCGCCGGCGCCACGATTTCCGGCTCGGCCACGGCCAGCGCGCTGGCGGGGGCATCAACCAGCGCCGAGTACTCGCGCACCAGCCGGCCCTGACCCCAGTCCGCCTCGACCAGGAAACTCAGCGACGGGGTTTCGACAGGGGTCTGCGAAGTAACGCGCACCACCGCCCTGCCCTGTGCATTGCGGGTCAGTTCGAACTGCAGTTCGCTGACCAGGCCCGCCGGCCGCTGCAGGCCAACGCGCTCGAAGGTCACCGGCGAGGCCAGGGCCACGCGCAGGTTCTCAAGCTCGGCGGGATCGGAGGAGATCACCGGGATCTCGGCCAGCAGCGGTTGCCCTGGCTTGGACAGGACGCGGATATCGCCCAGCCCCAGGGCCAGGGCCGAACTGCTGACCAGGGCCAGCAGCGCAGCGGAAAGATAGGTGAGCGGACGCTTTGCGCTCTTGGCCCGTTTATTCATGGGCGACACTATAAAGCGTGCGGACCACGGTCCGCACCCATAGCGCCGAGCCAATGTCCGGCCACACGGCCTGGTAGTTGGCCGCCCCCCCCCCCCCCCCGCCCCCAGCGCCCCGCGCCCGGCACTACCGGTGGGACAACTGCTGCGATCAGCGCTTCTCGGCAGCGACCAGCTCGGCCAGCTGCACCGCGTTCAATGCCGCGCCCTTGCGCACGTTGTCCGACACGATCCACAGGTTCAGGCCGCGCGGGTGCGACAGGTCCTCACGGATGCGACCGACGTACACAGCGTCCGTGCCCGAGGCGTGGGTGACCGGCGTCGGGTAGCCGCCCGCTTCATGGCGGTCGACCACTTCGATGCCCGGCGACTGCTCCAGCAGCGCACGCGCTTCAGCCACGGTCACCTTGTCGCGGGTTTCAATCGCCACCGACTCGGAGTGGCCGTAGAACACCGGCACGCGTACCGCAGTCGGGTTCACCAGGATGCTGTCGTCGCCGAGGATCTTGCGGGTCTCCCAGACCAGCTTCATTTCTTCCTTGGTGAAGCCGTTGTCCTGGAAGTCGTCGATGTGCGGGATCAGATTGAAGGCGATCTGCACCGGGAAGCGCTGCGGGTCGATCTCCTGGAAGCTCAGCAGCTGGCCGGTCTGCTTGCCCAGCTCTTCCAGTGCCGAACGGCCGCCACCGGACACCGACTGGTAGGTGGACACGTTGATGCGCTCGATGCCGTACTTGCGATGCAGCGGCGCCAGCGCAACCAGCATCTGCATGGTCGAGCAGTTCGGGTTGGCGATGATGCCGCGCGGGCGGTTGGCAATCTGGTCCGGGTTGACTTCCGACACCACCAGCGGCACGTCGTCGTCGTAACGGAAGGCCGAGGAGTTGTCGATCACCACGGCACCGGCAGCGGCGAACTTCGGACCGTACTCCTTGGACACGCTGCCACCTGCCGAGAACAGCGCGATATCCACGCCACTCGGATCGAAGGTGGCCAGATCCTGGATCCTGACCTTGTTGCCGTTGAACTCGACTTCGCCACCGGCCGAGCGCTCGGAAGCGAGCAGGCTCAGGGTACCGACCGGAAAATCGCGCTCGGCCAGGATGGCCAGCATGGTCTCGCCGACCGCACCGGTGGCACCGACGATGGCGACGTGGAAGCTGCGTTGTGCATTGCTCATGGGGGAACTCTCACGAAAACGGGAAGGGGAAAAATTCACGCGCGACAGCTGGGTTCGGGGAGCCTCCTCGGGTGGATGCGCGGAGGTTCCCTATCGTTTCCCGCTTTTGTTGCCCGAGCGCGCGCGCGCGGCAAGGGCCGCATCGGCATTGATCGCGCTCGGCATGGCCGTGGCGGCGCCGGCCAGGCCCAGGCCTGCCAGCAGATTGTCGACGGCCAGCTGCACCATCGCCGTCCGCGTGGCCAGCGACGCGCTGCCGATGTGCGGCGTGAGCACGACATTGCGCAGTGCCAGCAGCTCTGCCCTCACGCTCGGTTCGCCCTCGTACACATCCAGGCCGGCCGCGGCCAGGCGACCGTTGGCCAGTGCGTCGGCCAGTGCCAGTTCGTCGACGATGCCGCCGCGGGCGATGTTCACCAGCGTGGCGGTCGACTTCATTTTCGCCAGTGCAGCCGCGTCGATGATGTGATGCGAGGACGGCGAATACGGCAGCACCGTGATCAGGTGATCGGCCTGCGCCAGCAGGGTATCCAGATCCACATACGAAGCGCCGACAGCGGCCTCGGTGTCGGCCGGCAGGCGCGAACGGTTGTGGTAAAGCACCTTCATGCCGAAGCCGTGCGCACCGCGGCGGGCAATGCCCTGGCCGATGCGGCCCATGCCGAGAATGCCCAGGGTGCTGCCGTGGATGTCGGCGCCCAGCATGGTCTGGAACGACCACTGGCCCCATTGCCCCTCGCGCAGCCAGCGTTCGGATTCGGTGATCCGGCGCGCGGTGGCCATCAGCAGGGCGAAGCCGAGATCAGCCGTGGTTTCGGTAAGAACGTCGGGCGTATTGCTGGCCAGGATGCCGGCCGCACTGAGCGCGTCGACATCCAGGTTGTTGTAGCCGACGCCGACATTGGCGATCACCTGCAACTGCGCGGCATCGGCTACCTGGGCCGCACCGATGCGCTCGTTGAGCGTGATGATCGCGCCGTCGGCATGGGCCAGTTGTTCGGCGATCTGCTGCGGCGACCAGGCCGTGACGGTGTCGGTGCTGCGCAGCTGCACGCGATCGCGCAGCGGCGCGATGGCCGCCTCGATCAGCGGCTGGCTCACCCAGACCGTCGGCCGCGCATCAGCCATCGAACTGACCGGGGATGCGCGGGGTGATGGTGCCGACGTCGCCGCACTGCGCGCGGTGGCGCAGCGCCTGGTCCATCAGCACCAGGGCCATCATCGCCTCGGCGATGGGTGTGGCACGGATGCCGACGCAGGGATCATGGCGGCCGGTGGTGACCACCTCCACCACATTGCCGGCCGTATCCAGCGATTGACCCGGCAGGCGCAGGCTGGAGGTCGGCTTGAGCACCATCGAGGCGACCACCGGCTGGCCGGTGGAGATGCCACCGAGAATGCCGCCGGCGTGGTTGCTGGCAAAACCCTGCGGGGTCAGCAGGTCACGATGCTCGGTGCCCTTCTGCATGGCGCTGGCGAAACCGTCGCCGATCTCCACGCCCTTCACCGCGTTGATGCTCATCAGTGCGGCAGCGAGCTCGCCATCGAGCTTGCCGTAGATCGGCTCGCCCCAGCCTGGCGGCACATTGTCGGCGACCACGTCCACGCAGGCACCAACCGAATCACCGGACTTGCGCAGCGCATCCATGTACGCCTCCAGCTCGGGCACCTGTGCGGCGTGCGGCCAGAAGAACGGGTTGTCCTCGACCACTGACCAGTCGAAACCGGCCGGGGTAATTTCGCCCAGCTGCGACAGGTAGCCGCGCACGGTGATGCCGAAGCGTTCGGCCAGCCACTTCTTGGCGACCACACCAGCAGCCACGCGCATGGTGGTCTCGCGGGCCGAAGAACGGCCACCACCGCGCGGGTCGCGGATGCCGTACTTGTGCCAGTAGCTGTAATCGGCATGACCCGGCCGGAACTGCTGGCCGATGTTGCTGTAATCCTTGCTGCGCTGATCGGTGTTGCGGATCAGCAGCGCGATCGGAGTGCCGGTGGTCAGGCCCTCGTACACCCCGGACAGGATCTCGACCTCGTCGGCCTCGCGCCGCGCCGAGGTGTGCCGGCTCTTGCCGGTGGCACGGCGCTGCAGGTCGTGGCCGAATTCGGCCGCGTCCAGCGCCAGCCCCGGCGGGCAGCCATCGATCACGCAGCCGATGGCAGGCCCGTGCGATTCGCCGAACGTGGTGACGGTGAACAGCTTGCCGAACGAATTGGAACTCACGGACGTTGCGCCGCCAGCTCGGTGATGCGCGCGCTGTGGGCGATCAGCTCGCGGCATTCGACCGCGAAGATGCCCATCTGGCCGACCTTGAACTCGACCCAGGCAAAGTCGACTTCCGGCAGCAGCTTGATCAGGTGCTGCTCGGATTCACCCACTTCGCAGATCAGCAGGCCATCCTCGCTCAGGTGCAGCGGGGCGTCGCGCAGGATCTTCAGTACGAGGTCCAGGCCATCGTCGCCGGCACGCAGGCCCATGTCCGGTTCGTAGGAGTACTCCTGCGGCAGCGCATCGGTCTCGTCGTTGGTGACATACGGCGGGTTGGTGACGATCAGGTCGTAGTGGCGGCCGGTCAGGCCGTTGAACAGGTCCGACTTGAGCAGGGTCACGTTGTGCGCCTGCAGGCGTTCCTTGTTCTCGGTGGCCAGCGACAGCGCGTCATCGCTGAGGTCCACGCCATCCACTTCCCAGTTCGGATAGTAGTGGCCCATGGCGATGGCGATGCAGCCCGAACCGGTGCACAGATCCAGCGCGCGGCTGACATCACGACCGGCCAGCCACGGCTCGAAGCCGCACTCGATCAGTTCCGCGATCGGCGAGCGCGGCACCAGGGCGCGCGGATCGCTCTTGAAGCTGAGGCCGGCAAACCAGGCCTCGCCGGTCAGGTAGGCGGCCGGGATGCGCTCGTCGATGCGGCGCTGGAACAGCTCGAGCACCGCCAGCTTCTCTTCGCGCAGCAGGCGTGCCTGGCCGTAGGCCGGGCCGAGGTCGTGCGGCAGGTGCAGGCCGTGCAGCACCAGCTGGGTGGCCTCGTCCAGGGCATTGTCGTAGCTGTGCCCGAAGGTCAGGCCCGCAGCGTTGAAACGGCTGGTGCCGTAGCGGATCAGATCGATGATCGTGTGGAGTTCGGCGGCCGTTTCAGCGGTCATGGCGGTACTGCGGGCAAAGTGGCCCCCGATTATAGGGGTTGCTGCCTGCGCCGGCATCCGTTGCGGCAGAAACGATCCAGCCGCAGCCGGTATGATGGTGGCCACTTCCTGCGGCGGAATCCCATGTTCAATCGCAACGTCGGCATCATCCTGCTGATCGCCCTGGCGGCGGGCCTTGGCCTGCTCGCGGCCCAGCAGGTGTTCGCGCCGAAGCCGCCGGCCGGGCAACCGGCCACCGAAGCGATCACCCTGTACCCGCAGCCGCGCGCCCTGCCCGACTTCAACCTGGCCCAGTCCGATGGCACCCGCCTGATTCCCGGCGAACTGAAAGGCCACTGGACCGTGGTATTCCTCGGTTTCACCTTCTGCCCCGACGTCTGCCCCACCACCCTGGCCGAACTGGCCGGTGCGCAGAACCAGTGGGAAGCGCTGCCCGACGGCCTGCGCCCGCGCGTGCTGTTCGTCTCGGTCGACCCCGAGCGCGACACCGCCACCCGCCTGGGCGAGTACGCCCATGGCTTCCACAAGGACACCCTGGCGGCGACCGCCGACATTCCCTCGCTGGAGCGCTTCGCCACCTCGCTGGGTTTCGTGTTCCAGAAGGTGCCGGGCAAGCATTTCGACGAGAATCCCGAGGATTACACCGTCGAGCACTCGGCCAGCCTGGCCGTGCTCGACCCGCAGGGCCGGCTTGCCGGCCTGGTGCGGCCCCCGTTCAACGCGCCGGCGATCGCCCGCGACCTGCAGAAGCTGACCGAGAAATCCGCCCCATGAGTCTGACCACCGCCCTGACGTACGTCCTGCCCCACCGCCTGCTGTCTTCGATGGCGCGTTCGCTGGCGTACTCGGACAACCCGCGCGTGTCGCGCTGGCTGATCGATACGGTCACCCGCAAGTTCAACGTCAACCTGGATGAAGCGGCCAATCCGGACCCGCGCAGCTATCCGACCTTCAACCAGTTCTTCACCCGGGCGCTGAAGCCGGGTGCACGCGTGGCCGATGCCGATCCGCGCAGCCTGGTGATGCCCGCCGACGGCCGCATCAGCCAGCTCGGGAAAATCGATGCCGGCCGCATCTTCCAGGCCAAGGGCCAATCGTTCACCGCTGCCGAGCTGCTGGGCAGCGCCGAGGACGCCAAGCCGTTCAATGATGGCCTGTATGCCACGGTGTACCTGTCCCCGCGTGACTACCACCGCGTGCACATGCCGTGGACCGGCACCCTGCGCGAAACCGTGCATGTGCCCGGCCGCCTGTTCAGCGTTGGCCCGGCGGCGGTGAACAACGTGCCCGGCCTGTTTGCGCGCAACGAGCGCCTGGTCTGCCACTTCGACACCAGTTTCGGGCCGATGGTCAGCGTGATGGTCGGTGCGCTGCTGGTGTCGGGCGTGGAAACGGTGTGGAGCGGCGAAGAAATTCCGCATTACGGCGACCGCATCACCCGCAAGGATTACCGCGGCCGCGGCATCACGCTGCAGCGCTTCGAAGAGATGGCGCGCTTCAATTACGGCTCGACCGTGATCGTGCTGCTGCCGCCGGGGGTGGCCGATTTCGCCCCGCACCTGGATGCCGAGCACCCGGTGCAGCTGGGCCAGGGCCTGGCAAAGCTGCGCTGATCCTGCGGTAGTGGGGGGGGGGGGGGGGGGGGGGGGGGGGGGCGGGGGGGCGGGGGGGTGGGGGGGGGGGGGGGGGGCGTGCGGGTGGGGCGGCGGCGCGGGGGGGGGGCGGGGGGGGGGTGGCGGCGGGGCGGGGGGGGGGTGGGG
>NZ_JBRRDR010000058.1:0-25813 GCF_056759755.1 Stenotrophomonas sp. STEN046 | reverse complement strand
TGCCCTCCCCTTCCCCTCCGCCCGGCGGGGCGCCGCGGCCCGGTCTCCTCCCCCCCCCCCCCCCCGCCCGCCCCCCCCCCCGCCCGCCGCCGCCCCCCCCGCCCCGGCCCCCGCCCCCCCCCCCCCCCCCCCGGGGGCCCGCCCCGGGGCCCGCGGGGCCCCCCCCCGGCGAACAGGGGGCGCGGTGTCGATCAGGCCTTGCGGCGGCGGCGATGCCACCATGCACGAATGCCCCAGGCCACGGCCAACGCCAGCACGCCGACCGGCAACAACGCGGCAACGGCACGGATCAGGAACGCAACGCTGGTGCTGAGGATGCTGCCCGATTCGCTCAGCGCCTCTCCGATCTCGCTGCGGCTGCGCTGACCCGAGGTGGTATCGAAGTGCATCGTCACCAGCTGGGTATCGATGCGCCGGCGTTGCTGCGCCGCATCCTTGTTGGCCTGTTCGACCCCGGCTTCGATTTCCGACAGGCGCGTGGTGATCGCCATCAGGTCCTCGATCTTCAGGTCCTTGCGATCCTGGTAGGACAGCAGGCGCGCGTGCTCCTTTTCAAGGCGCGCCTTGGTCAGCGCTGTATCGGCCACCTGCTGGGCAAGGTCTTCGGCACGCGTGTTGCGCGACTGCAGCTTGCCGCCTTCGCCGGCCATCGCGATCAGCGGTTCCACGCCCTTGGGGGCCATGCGCACCTTGACCTCGCCGCGGGGCTGCTCGCCACTGCTCTGCTCGACCTGCAGCACCGCGCAATCACCGAACTTCGCGCTCTGGCAGGCCTGTGCCACCTGCTGGATGCGCGAAGCGATCTGCGCCGCCGCCAGCTGGACCTGCACGTCATGCTCGTAGGCCAGGAACGCACCTTCCGGAGACGCCACGCCCGCCTCGGCGGCAGCAGCGCCATCGGCTGACATCTCGGCATGCTTGGCGCAGGCCCCCAGGGCCAGCAGCAGGGCCGGTGCCGCGACCACGCGCAGCCACGCGCGCCGCGCCGTCATCGCGATGCTCCGTCGAAGGCGGTGACCGTCAGGCTACCCAGCTCAACCTGCGGCAGGCAGCGCACGTTGATGGCCACCATCGGCATGCCGCTGCGCGGGTCCACCGCTTCGCTGTACGGCGCGGTGCCGCACTCGCGGCAATGGTGGTGATCGATGTGGTGCGTATTGAACTGATAGGTCGCCACATCCGCAGGATCGGTGCCCAGCTGGAAGGCGTCGCGCGGGGCGAACCACAGCAGGCTGCCGCGGCGGCGGCACATCGAGCAGTTGCAGTCGATGACCTCGGTGATCGGTGCCTCGGCCTGTACGGTGAATGCGATCCTGCCGCAATGGCAGCTTCCTTGGTATTGCATGTCCTGCGCTCCGCTGGAGGGTCCTTGTCTGCGCCCATGGTAATCCTATGGCACGGGGACAAAGCGGTCCCGGCCGCCTATGCTCGGGGATTGACCCCAGTACAGGAACGCCGATGCGCCCGCATCTTCTTGCCCTCGCCCTGGTCGCCGCCCTTGCCGGCTGCCAGCCGGCCGACGCCCCGACCAACGGTTCCACCCCGGCCGCCAGCCAGCAGGCCGGTGACGCGGCGGTCGACGCCGCCTTCGCCGACCTGTCCAAGCGCGCCCTGGACACCTGGATGCAGCTGTCCCCGGTCAGCGCCACCCAGATCGGCGACCACCGCTATGACAGCGAGATCGACGACCTGAGCGCGGCCGGCCAGCAGAAGACCGTGGCCGCCTACAAGGGCCTGCTGGGCGAGCTGGACAAGATCGATGTCGCCAAGCTCGGCCGCGAAAACCAGGTGGATGCGGCGATCCTACGCAACCAGCTGAAGTCGGAAATCTGGAACGCCGAGGTCATGCAGTCCGGCAAGTGGGACCCGCAGCTGTACAACGGCGTGGCCGGCAGCGCGATCTACGGGCTGATGGCCCGTGAGTTCGCACCGCTGCCCGAGCGCCTGAAGTCGGCGACCGCGCGCATGGAGAAGCTGCCGGCGATCTTCGCCCAGGCCCGCGAGAACCTGGACCCGACCCGCGTGCCGAAGATCCATGCCGAGACGGTGGCCAAGCAGAACAAGGGCATCCTCAGCATCGTCGATACCTTCATCGTCCCGCATATCGGCGAACTGCCGCAGGCCGACCAGCAGCGCCTGCAGGCCGCCATCGATGGCCTGAAGAAGGCCGTGGACGAGCAGCAGACCTGGCTGGACAAGACCCTGGTGCCCAACGCCAAGGGCGACTTCCGCATCGGCGCGGAGAAGTACGACCAGAAGCTGAAGTTCGCGCTGAACTCGTCGCTGTCGCGGCAGGAGATCGGCGAGCGTGCACGCGCTGAACTCAAGCGCGTGCGCGAAGACATGTACGGCATCGCGCAGACCGTGCTGAAGGACAAGCCGGGCGCACCGGAAATGCCGGCCCAGCCGAGCGACGAACAGCAGCAGAAGGCGATCGAGGCCGCGCTCGAGTTGGCGTACGCCGACAAGCCGGCGCGCGACAAGGTCGTGGACGATGCCAAGGCCGCGCTGGAACAATCCACCGCGTTCGTGCGCGAACACGATCTGATGACCCTGCCCGACGCGCCGGTGGACATCATCCTGATGCCGGAATTCCAGCGCGGCGTGGCCGTGGCCTACTGCGATTCGCCGGGTCCGCTGGACAAGAACCTGAAGACCTTCTACGCCGTCTCGCCGATTCCGGACGACTGGAACGACAAGCAGGTCGACTCGTTCCTGCGTGAGTACAACTCGCGCATGATCCACCTGCTGAGCATCCACGAAGGCACCCCGGGCCACTACCTGGAAGGCTGGCATTCGGCCAAGTTCCCCTCCACCCTGCGTGCGGTGCTGCGTTCGGGCCTGTTCGCCGAAGGCTGGGCGGTCTACACCGAGCGCATGATGCAGGAGCAGGGTTACCTCAACAATGACCCGCTGTTCCACCTGGTGCAGCTGAAGTTCTACCTGCGCACGATCTCCAACGCGATCCTCGACCAGGGCGTGCACGTGGACAACTGGGATCGCGAGAAGGCGATGCACCTGATGACCCACGATGCCTTCCAGCAGGAGAGCGAAGCCTCGGGCAAGTGGGTGCGCGCGCAGCTGACCTCGGCGCAGCTGCCGACCTACTTCGTCGGCGCGCAGGAACATTTCGACACCCGCAAGGCGATGCAGGACAAGCTGGGCGACAAGTTCAACCTCAAGGCCTACCACGACCAGATGCTGTCCTACGGCGCGCCGCCGGTGCGCTTCGCACGCCAGCTGATGCTGGACCAGCCGATCGAATGATGGATCGGTTGTGAGGTGAATGAAGACGGCCCGGGGAAACCCGGGCCGTCTTCATTTCCATGTGTGCAGGCGCATCTCATCCACCCGGATCCTGCAGTAGATCCACGCCATGCGTGGATGCTCGTCGGCTCAGAGCATGTGGATGTAGAGTTTTTCCGCGTGTGGCCGGACATCGAGAAAATACTCTGCACCGCAGCCACGGCATTTGGACGGATGCTCCTCGTCGCTGCCCCGCTGCTCATCCGATGTGCTTGCCAGCACTGGATACCCGCAGTCGAAGCAGAGGAATGCGATGTTGCTGCCATGCGCATCCGCTTCGATTTCCTCACCTTCATGGTCCATCAGAAGAAAGCCGGTAATGTTCAAGGCGCACCTCTTCGTGGTGTTGATAGCAAGAAATCAGCCCCGTTGCCTTTCATACGCCCCTGCGGAACATCGCCTTCCGACCGATGCATCCACGCATGGCGTGGATCTACTGTTGCGCATCCACCGTGCGGCGCTGGTCATTGCTCCGCGGCAACAAAACCACCGGTCTGCCGCGCCCACAGGCGCGCATACAGGCCACCGGCTTCGATCAGCTCGGCATGCGTACCGGTCTCGACGATGCGACCCTGGTCCATCACCACCAGCCGGTCCATGCGCGCGATGGTCGACAGCCGGTGCGCGATCGCGATCACCGTCTTGCCGGACATCAACTCGTCCAGGTTGTCCTGGATCGCCGCTTCCACTTCCGAATCCAGTGCCGAGGTGGCTTCGTCCAGCACCAGGATCGGTGCGTCCTTCAGCAGTACCCGGGCAATGGCGATGCGCTGGCGCTGGCCACCGGACAGCTTCACGCCACGCTCGCCGACATGCGCGTCGTAGCCACGGCGGCCCTGCCCGTCCACCAGCGTGTCGATGAAGGCCTCGGCGCGTGCCTTGGCCACGGCGGCGCGCAGCTGCTCATCGGTCGCATCCGGGCGGCCATACAGCAGGTTGTCGCGGATCGAACGATGCAGCAGCGAGGTGTCTTGGGTGACCACGCCGATCTGCTGGCGCAGGCTCTCCTGGGTGACATGGGCGATGTCCTGGCCATCGATGAGGATGCGCCCGCTTTCCAGGTCGTACAGGCGCAGCAGCACGTTGACCAGGGTCGACTTGCCGGCACCGGAGGGGCCGACCAGGCCGATCTTCTCGCCCGGCTTCACCGCCAGGTCCAGCCCGGCGATCACCCCACCCTTCTTGCCATAGTGGAAGTGGATGTTCTGGAAGTGCACGCCGCCCTGGCTGACCTGCAGCGGCACGGCGTCGTCGCGATCCTGGACGGTCAACGGCTGGGCGATGGTGGTGATGCCATCCTGCACCGTGCCGATGTCTTCGAAGATGCCGTTGATGGTCCACATGATCCAGCCGGACATGTTGTGGATGCGGATTACCAGGCCGGTCGCCAGGGTGATTGCACCCACGGTGATGTGACCGCCATTCCACAGCCACAGCGCCAGTCCGCAGGTGCCGGCAATCAGGAAGCCGTTGACGATGGCGATGGTCAGGTCCATGCCGGTGGTGACCCGGGTCTGTGCGCGGTGCTTGACCGCCAGCTCCTGGATCGACTCGGCCACGTAGGCCTGCTCGCGGCCGCCGTGGGCGAACAGCTTCAGCGTGGGGATGTTGGTGTAGCCATCGACGATGCGGCCCATCGCCTTCGAGCGCGCTTCGGAGGCGATCCAGGCGCGTTCCTTCGCACGCGGCACGAAGTAGATCATGATCACAACGTACGCCAGCAGCCACAGGATCAGCGGCACCATCAGCCGCCAGTCGGCCTGCGCGAACAGGTACAGCGCGGTGCCGGTGTAGACCACGATGTACCACAGCGAATCGACCATCTGCACCGCCGATTCACGCAGCGATGTGCCGGTCTGCATCACCCGGTTGGCCATGCTGCCGGCGAAATCGTTCTGGAAGAAGCTCAGGCTCTGCCGCACCACGTAGTTGTGCATCAGCCAGCGCGAGCGGTTGCTCAGGCCCGGCACGATGGCCTGGTTCACCAGAAGGTTGTGCAGGCCGACCAGCACCGGACGCGCGACCACGGTGATGAACAACATCCAGCCGAAGGTGCTGGCATGGCGCTGGAAGAAATCCGCGCCGGGCTGCTCGGCAACCATGTCGACGATGCGACCGAGGAAATCGAACATCGCCACTTCCACCAGCGCCAGCAGCAGGCCCGCGATGAGGGTGGCCAGCAGCACCGGCCACACCGGGCGCAGGTAGTGCAGGTAGAACGGCACCACCCTGCGCGGCGGCATGCGGCCGTCGACCGGGGGAAACACCGGAATCAGGGACTCGAACCAGCGAAACATTGCATTCCCTCGCCATCAATAACCGGCGGAGTATCCCATGCCGCATGTGTACGCCGGCCGACGATCACGCCTGATTCCGGTAGCGCCGGGCCAGGCCCGGCGGCGTCATTTGACCGGGGTGAACAACAGATCCTGGAAGTCGAAGCTGAAATCGGTCAGGTCCGAGATCGACTGCATGCGGACTTCACGCACCTTGCCGTCCGGGTCCAGGCTGAAGTTCACGAACGCATCGGCGTTGAGTGAACGGTCATCCCAGCGCACGATGAAGGTGTCGTGCTGCCAATGCTCAAGGCGACCGCTCAGCTGCGCGGTCTTGTTGAAGCGCAGGCGCAGTCCCTTGCCCTCGCTGCTGATGGTCATGTCGCCATACCAGCGGTCACGGTAGCTGGCCGCATACGCCGACAGCGGCAACGATGGCCGGCTGCCCTTGTTCCGTTCGGCCTGGTGCTTGGCCCAGGCTTCATCGGCCTTGTCCTGGCCCTTGGCCACACCCTTGGCGTAGGCATCCACCCAGTCATGCTTTTCGCCGCCAAGATAGGCGTCGAGCACGCTCAGCGTGATCGCATTGAACGCGGCGCCCACTTCCTGGTTGGTCAGCACCACTACACCCAGTTTCTCACCCGGCACCAGGGTCAGGCGCGAAACCATGCCCGGCCAGCCGCCGGTATGCCAGACCAGTTTCTGCCCGCGATAGTCGCTCAGGCTCCAGCCTTCGCCATAGCCTGCGAAGTTGGGCCGCGCCGCTGCCAGCTCCGGCACGCTCGGCGCCGGGATCGACTGCGGGGTGATCATCTGCCACATCTGCTGCTGGCTCTTGGCAGTGAACAGCGGCGTGCCATCGGCCAGCTTGCCCTCGGCCAGCTGCACCTGCATCCAGCGTGCCATGTCGTGGGCGCTGGAGTAGATGCCACCGGCGCCGGCGTTGTTCGACCAGGTCAGCGGTGCAACCGTGCGCAGGTCCTTGAAATCGTACTTGGCATGCCCGACCGCGGCGTTGTCACCGGGCTTCAGGTGATCGGCGTTGTAGCGGGTGCCGGCCATGCCGACCTTGTCGAAGATGCGCGCCTGCAGGAACTGCTGGTAGCTCATTCCGGAAACGTGCTCGATCACCTGCTGGGCAACCGCGTACAGGATGTTGTCGTAGGCGTAGCGCTCGCGGAATCCCCCCTTCAGCGGTACCTGGCCGAGACGCTGCACCACTTCGGCATTGCTGTAGGAGGTGGTCGGCCAGAACAGCAGATCGCCTGCGCCCAGGCTGAGCCCACTGCGGTGCGAGAGCAGGTCGCGGATGGTCATCTGCCCGGTCACGAACGGATCGGACATGCGGAACGACGGCAGGTGATCGATCACCTTGTCGTCCATCTTCAGCTTGCCGTCCTCGGCCAGCAGATTCAGCGAGGTCGCGGTGAACGCCTTGGTGTTGGAGGCGATGGCGAACAGGGTGTCGGCCTGCACCGGCTCCGGCTTGCCCAGTTCACGCACGCCCCAGCCGCGTTCCAGCACCACCTGGCCATCCTTGACCACGGCCACGGCGATGCCGGGCACGTCGAACTGCGCGCGCACGCGTTCGACCGTCGCATCCAGCTCCTGCAGCTGCTGCGGGGTCGCCGCGTTGGCCATGGTCGTGCACGCAAGCAGCACGGCTCCTCCGATCCAGGTATTCATCCAGCACCATCTCCGAACGGGGGTGGCGGCCATGTGCAGGCCGTCACCGGGGTTTCGCGCGATGGTAACGGCCCCGGGTGCAGCCTGCCCTGTGCCATAGGAGGGGTGTCATGGAAGCGAACGGGCAGACCAGCGGCGGCTCGACCATCATTCCGTGCCTGCGCTACCGCGATGCGCTGGCGGCCATCGACTGGCTGCAGCGCGCGTTCGGCTTCCACGCGCAGGCCGTATATGCCGACGGCGGCATCGTGCACCACGCACAGCTGGTATACGGCCAGGGCATGATCATGCTCGGTTCGGCCAGCAACAGCGGCGAATGGGCAAAGCTTGCGGTGATGCCCGACGAAGTGGACGGCAGGCAGACGCAGAGCGCCTGCGTGATCGTCACCGATGCCGATGCGCACTACGCGCGTGCCACCGCGGCCGGCGCGCGCATCGTCATCGACATCGCCGACCAGGCCTACGGCGGGCGTGGCTACGCCTGCGCCGATCCGGAAGGCTACCTGTGGTGGTTCGGCAGCTACGATCCGTGGCGGCCGGAACATCCGGCATGACAGCACGCGCGGCGGCCGCGCCGATCCGCTGCGGCATCGGCGGCTGGGTGTTCCCGCAATGGCGCGGCGGCATGTTCTATCCGCCCGGCCTGCTGCAGCGCGAGGAGCTGGCCCATGCAAGCCGCGCACTGCGCTGCATCGAGATCAACGGCACCTTCTACCGCACGCCCACATCCGCGCAATGCGCGCAATGGGCCGCACAGACGCCGGAGGGCTTTCGATTTTCGATGAAGGCACCGCGTTACCTGGTGCAGCGCCGTGACCTGTCTTCCACGGTCGAGGCGGCTGCGCCGTTCCTGCAGGCCGCCACGGCCCTGGGCGACCGGCTTGGCCCGTTGCTCTGGCAGTTCGATCCCCAACAGCCTGCCGACGCCAGCGCACTGGAGGCGTTCATGGCGCAGCTGCCCAAGCGGCTGGATGGGGCAGCGCTGCAGCATGCACTGGAAGTACGCAACGCCGCAGTGCATGGGCCGGAACTGGTCGAGGCCGCGCGCCGGCATGATGTGGCGCTGGTGATCGAGGACAGCGACGAGGCGCCGCTGCACGGCGACCTCAGCGCCGGCTTCGTATACGCGCGGATCAAGCGCAGCCAGGCCCGCTTGAACGAAGGCCTGCCGGCGTCCGTGCAGCAACGCTGGGCCGACCGTGCACGGCGTTGGGCCACGGGCGCCGCGGTGGACGACCTGCCCTGCCTGGCCGAACCTGCTGTGGCCCACCCGCGCGAGGTCTATCTGTTGTGCATCGGTGCCGGCAAGGCCCGCAACCCGGCAGCGGCGATGGCGTTGCAGCGCCGCTGCGATGACGCCAGCGGGAAGGCACAGCGATAACGCTGGCGCCACGGGCGCGGGGTGTCCCGGACGGCACGTGCTTGCCTCACAATAGGCCGATGAGCACACCCGACACCCGCAAAGCGCTGTGGCAGATCCATTTCTGTGTCCTGCTGTGGGGCGTCACCGCCATCCTCGGCAAGTTGATCACCCTGCCCGCACTGCCGCTGGTGTGGTGGCGGATGCTGCTGGTGGTGGCGATGCTGGCGCTGCTGCCACGGGTCTGGCGCGGCCTGCGCACGCTGCCGTTGCGGCTGGTAGCCGGTTACGCCGGCATCGGCGCGCTGGTGGCCCTGCACTGGCTGACCTTCTATGGCGCGGTGAAGCTGGCCAATGCGTCGGTTGCCGCGACCTGCATCGCGCTGGCACCGGTGTTCACCTCGATCATCGAGCCGTGGGTGGCCAAGCGTCCCTTCCAGCTGCGTGAGCTGGCCTTCGGCCTGGCCGTGCTGCCCGGTGTGGCGCTGGTGGTCGGCGGCGTGCCCGACGGCATGCGGCTGGGCGTGTTGATCGGTGCGCTGTCAGCCTTGCTGGTGGCGGTATTCGGCTCACTCAACAAGCGCATGGTCAGCCATGCCGACCCGCTCACGGTCACCGCGCTGGAGCTGGGAGCCGGCACGATCACCCTTACCCTGCTGGCGCCGCTGATGCCGTGGCTGCTGCCGGCGCTGGCCAGCCCGTTGTGGGTGGTTCCCAACCTGCATGACGGCATCCTGCTGCTGGTACTGGCCGGTGTCTGCACGTTGCTGCCGTTCGCCCTGGCGCTGGTCGCGCTGCGCCATCTCAGCGCGTATACCGTGCAGCTGGTGACCAACCTGGAGCCGGTCTACGCGGTGCTGCTGGCCGTGGTGCTGCTGCGCGAGCAGCATGAAGTCACCCCGTGGTTCTACCTGGGCGTGGCGATCATCGTCGGTGCCGTGTTCCTGCACCCGTTGCTCAACCGCCGCAAGCGTGTGCAGCATCCGGAAATCCTCGGCACGTCCGAAGCCCGCAACATCGCCGACTGAGTGCATGCAGGCGGCGCGTGGATCCACTACCGCTGCGGCCAATGCCAGGCCGGTGCGTCCAGCAGGCCCTGGCCGCGCAGCAGCGTGCGTCCGTGGTCCTTGTACAGCTGCAGGGAATGGCACCCCGGCGCCTGCTCCAGCGCGGCGATCAAGCGGCTGGCGTGCGACACCACCCACACCTGGCTGCGCGCACTGGCGGCGATGATCAGTCGTGCCAGCGCCGGCAGCAGGTCGGGATGCAGGCTGGTCTCCGGCTCGTTCAGCACCAGCAGCGGCGGTGGCCGTGGTGTGTGCAGGGCCGCGGCCAGCAGCAGGAAGCGCAGCGTACCGTCGGAGAGTTCGGCCATCGACAGCGGCCGCAGCAGCCCTGGCTGGTGGAACCGCAACGCCAACCGGCCATCCAGTTCCTCGAAGCTGACCGTGGCGTCCGGGAAGGCATCATCGATGCTGCCGGCCAGTGCCTGTGGGTTGCCGATTTCCAGGATGGTCACCCACGCGGCGGCAAGATCACGTCCATCGTGGTGCAGTACCGGGGTGCGCGTGGCCATCGTCGGTTGTCGAGCAGGTGCATCACCATCGCTGCGGAAGTGGTCGTAGAAGCGCCAGCGGCGGATGTACTCACGCAGGGCGATGGTTTCCGGCATCCGCTGCGGATCGCCCACCTGGGTGAACAGGCTGTCGAACACCGACAGGTGATCGTCCACCACGTCCCAGCCGTGCGCGTGCCGCTGCCGCACCAAGGCCCCGCGACGATCCACCAGCAACGTGCCGCTGCGCAGGAATGGCCCATTCCAGATGGCCTCGGCCTTGATCTGCGGGTCCAGCGCGAAGGCCGAGCGGCTTGGCGGCGGATAACCCAGGTCGATGGCGTAACCGAGTTCATCGGTCACAAACCCCAGCTTGAGGCCAACCGATTCCTGGCGCGGGCCTCCCTGCAGCGGGATCTCACCGGCCAGCACACGGCGATCGATCTTCTCCGGCCCGGCCCACAGCGCCGAGGTCAGCCCACCTTCGCGCGCCAGCACCGCGGCGACACCGCCCTGTGCGGTTTCGGCCAGCAGGCGCAGCGCGCGGTACAGGCTGGATTTGCCACTGCCGTTGTCGCCGGTGACCACGTTGAGCTGCTGCAACGGCAGCACCAGCCCGTGCAGTGATCGGTAGTTGGCGATGGCCAGGGTCTGCAGCATGGGGTGGCGTCCTTGCGGGGAAGCGTTCAGGATGCCGCAGCGTTATCGCAGTTGCTGCGACAGGTGAGCGGGGGTGCCTCATCCACGCATGGCGTGGATCTACTGCTGGTGCTCATCCACGCATAGCGTGGATCTACTGCGCCAGTTCCACCCGGTTGCGGCCAGCACCCTTGGCCCGGTACAGCGCGGCGTCGGCGCGTGCCAGGGTCTGCTCGGACGATTCATCGGGCCGGTGCTGGGCCACGCCGATGCTGACGGTGACCGGGAAGCCCAGCGGCAGGTTGGACACCGCCACCCGCAGGAACTCGCACTGCAGCTCGGCGGTACGCAGGTCCACGTCCGGCATCAGTGCCACGAATTCCTCGCCACCATAGCGCGCGGCCATGCCACGCCCGGCAAAGTGCGAGCGCAGCAGCACGCCCAGCTCGGCCAGCACCCTGTCGCCGGTGGCGTGGCCCTGGAAATCGTTGATGTGCTTGAAGTGGTCGATGTCCACCAGCGCGACACAGGCCTGCCGTGGATGCCCCTCGGTGGCGTTCACGGTCTCGGCCAGCGCGGCTGCCAGCGCTCGCCGGTTGGGCAGGCCGGTCAACGCATCGGTACGGCTCTGCTCGGCCAGGTCGGCGTTCTGTGCCAGCAGCACGTCGTGATACTCGGACAACAGCTTCTCGTAGTCGTCGCGTTCAAGCATGTGCTTCTGGATGTCCAGCGCGAAACGGCGCAGTTCCATCACCAGCATCACCTGCCGCGACAGCGCGGCCAGCGCTTCGGCCTTGTCGGTCGCCAGCTGCTGCGGCCGCGCATCGAACACGCACAGCGTACCCAGCGGCAGGCCATCGCTGCTGATGAGCGGCGCACCGGCATAGAAACGCACGTGCGGATCGCCGGTCACCACCGGGTTGTCGTGGAAGCGCACATCCTGCAGCGCGTCTTCAACCACCATGATGTCCTGCGGCTGCAGGATGGCATGGCCACACATCGATTCACTGCGCAGGTTCTCGGCCGCATCGATGCCCTGGATCGACTTGAACCACTGGCGCTCGACATCGATCAGGGTCACCGCGGCCATGGTCGTGCCACAGACCGCCTTGGCGATGGCCACCAGGTCGTCGAAAGAGCGCTCACGTTCCGAATCCAGGATCCGGTAGCGGTACAGCGCCTCCAGGCGCAGCGCTTCGTTGGCAGGCTTGTCGGGCTTGATCATGCAGCGTCACGTTCCGGCAGGTCGCCGCAGAGTCTAGCTGATGCAGGGCCGAACCCCTGCCCGGCCGCACCCGCGCAGGGGCAGCCGGGCATGGGCCCGGCTCCGCCGCCGCGGCTTACCAGTCCTGCTGCTGCGGCAGAAGCCCGTGCAGCTCCTGTTCGGTCAGGTTGCGCCACTGGCCTGGCTTCAGTGCGCCGATCTTGATGTTGTCGATGCGCACGCGGCGCAGCTGCGTGACGCGGTAGCCGAACTCGGCCGCCATCAGGCGGATCTGCCGGTTCAGGCCCTGCTGCAGGATGATGCGGAAACCGAACTTGGCGATCCGCGATGCTTTGCACGGCAGCGTCATCTGGTCATGGATGCGCACGCCGCGTGCCATGCCCCGCAGGAACTCGTCGGTGACCGGCTTGTTCACCGCCACCAGGTATTCCTTCTGGTGACCGTTCTCGGCGCGCAGGATCTGGTTGACGATGTCGCCATTGCTGGTCATCAGGATCAGCCCCTCCGATTCCTTGTCCAGGCGGCCGACCGGGAAGATGCGCTGTTCGTGGCCGACGAAGTCGACGATGTTTCCCTTCACCGCGCTCTCGGTGGTGCAGGTCACGCCCACCGGCTTGTTCAGCACGATGTAGACGTGGCGCCGGGCGCCGGGTTTGCGGGCGGTGCGCACCCGCAGCGGCTGGCCGTCCACCAGCACCTTGTCGTCCTCACCGACCACCGCGCCGGTGCCGGCCGCGTGGCCATTGACGGTGACCCGGCGGGCGGCGATCAGGCGATCGGCCTCGCGGCGGGAGCAGAAGCCGGTATCGGCAATGTATTTATTGAGTCGGGTGGTCATCGCCCTATTATCGGGCATCGCCGCCCTCCCCGCCTCACGCTGCGGCCAATGGATCTTCAGTTTCGCCGTCGAAGACCCGGTTGCGGCCGCTGCGCTTGGCCACGTACATGGCATGGTCGGCCCGCCGCAGCAGTGCGGCCAGGTCGTCACCGGTCGGCCGCCACTGCGCCAGTCCGATGCTCGCGGTGACCTCCAGGCCCGGCACCTGCAGCTCACGGCAGGCCTCGGTGATGTGCTGGCGCAGGTGATCCAGCCGCGCCGCAGCAATCCCGCGCGGCATTCCCGGCAGCAGCAACAGGAACTCCTCGCCGCCCATCCGCACCACCTCGTCCTGGCTGCGCACCGCCGCGCGCAGGGCGCGGGCAACCGCCACCAGCACCTGGTCGCCCACCTCATGCCCGTGGCGGTCGTTGATGTCCTTGAACAGGTCGATATCGAGGAAGCCGATCACCAGCGGGCCACCTTCACGCTCGACCCGCTGCAGATGCTGGGCCAGTCGCTGCAGGCCGGCGCGGCGGTTGGGCAGGCCGGTGAGCATGTCGGTCTCGGCAAGCTGGCGCATTTCGTCGCGCTGCTGGCGCAGCCGGCCCAGCCGCAGGTTCAGCGCGTAGGCGGCCATCATCAGCAGCCAGGTGACCGCCAGCTGCAGGGCTTCGACCCGGTACTCCAGCAGCCAGCCCGCACTGGCGGCATCGGCGGCGATCAGCACCAGCATCGGCACCAATGCTGCCAGGCCGGCCAAGGCCCACACATCGCCGCGCAGGCGGGCCCAGATGCCCATCGCCAACGACAGCGCACAGCCGAGAATGAAGCTCCCCTCCAGCAGCTGGGCGACCACGCCCAGGCCATCGCGTTGCAGCCATGGCACGACGGCCGCCAGCGCAAGCAGGCCCCACAGCACGATCTGCTGGCCCAGCCGCGAGCGCGGCAGCACGCGGTCGCCGCCGTTCAGCCGCCACAACGCGGGCAGCACCAGCGCCTGCGTCGCTGCAGTCAACGCCAGCAGCCACCAGCCACCCCGCTCGCCAACCCGCAGCCACGGTTCGGGATAGCCGCTGAGACCACCGAGGATCGATTGCCACAACACCAGTACCAGGGTGGCGCCGATGTACATCAGGAAGCTGCGGTCACGGGTGGTCAGGTAGGCCATCAACGCCGACAGCGCCAGCGCGATCGCCACCGCGATGCAGGCTGCGCGCACCAGCAGCCGGGCAGTGTCGTTCTGTTGCACAGGGCTGGGTGCGCCCAGTCGCAGGGTCGGAACCCAGCGCGCCTTCAGCGGGGTCTGCCAGGAGACCAGAAAGGGTTCGTGGCTGCCTGCGGCGGGCACTGCGACCATGCCGATGCCGGCGCGGAAGCGTGAATCCCGGGTCCGGGCGTCCTGCATGTTGCCGCAGATCTCGCGGTCGCCGTGCTGGATCCGCACTTCACCGGAAAACACGTTGAAGACATCCAGCGCCTGCGGCTGTCCGGACCAGCCTTCGGCCGGTGCATCCACCCGCGCCTGCTGCCGCGGGCCGGCCAGCATCTGCGGCGTGCACGCGCGATGCGGGGTGGGTTCGGCTGTCGCCGCGCCGACCAGCAGGTAGTCGCGCCCGTCATCGACGCTGCGCGCATGCCCCAGCCAGGGCAGCGCCAACCACATCAGCAGTACGAAAAGCACCGCTACCGACTCGAACCGCCCCTGCCTGCCGCCCACGCTACGTCCTGTTCCTGCTTACGCCCGCGCACGTTGCGCGTCGCCCCTGGCGGCATTATCGCAGCCGCGGGCACCGCCGATGTGTAGACCAAAGTTGTCCGCGGCGCTGCGGCAGCCGCCCGAACCCGCCGAAGGCGCGGGGCTTAACCCGCCGCCGATGGGCCGGGGCCTGCGGCCAGCCGCATCGGCCGCAGATCGGCCAGGGTCAGCCGTTCCAGCGGCTGCGGCCGTTCAATCGCATACCCCTGCAGGCCCTGCACCCCCATGCCGGCAAGTGCCTCGGCCACCTCGATGGTCTCCACCCACTCGGCCACCACCTCCATCTGCAGCTCGCGCCCCAGTTCACTGATCGCGCGCACGCTGGCACGGCTGACCGGATCGCTGTCCATGTCGCGCACGAACGCCCCGTCGATCTTCAGCATGTCTGCCGGCAGCTGCCGCAGGTAGCCGAACGAGGACAGGCCCGAACCGAAATCATCCAGCGCCACGCGGCAACCGCGGGCCTTCACTGCGTCGATGAAGGCACGGGCCTGGCTGAGGTTGCTGATGGCCGCTGTCTCGGTGATCTCGAAACAGAGCTTGGATGCCAGCGCACGGTTGCGCTCAAGCAGATCGCAGACGAAGGCGAGGAACCCGGGTTCGGCGATCGACTGCGCCGAGACGTTCACGTTGCACAGCCCCAGCTGCCGCACATGCGCCGGACACACCTGCAGGTGCCGGAACAACAGGCCGAGCACGTGCCGGTCCAGCACCACGGCCATGCCGTAGCGCTCCACCGCCGGCATGAACTGGCCTGGCAGATGCAGCACGCCGTCACCGTCGCGCATGCGCACCAGCACCTCGTAGTGCAGGTACGAAGGATCGCCCACCTTGGCAATCCGCTGTGCATACAGCAGCATCCTGTTCTCGGTCATCGCGCGGCTGACCCGCTGCAGCCGCTCGGCCTCCAGCCGACGCTCTTCCAGCGCCAGCCGGTTTTCGTTGAAGCAGTGCACGCGGTTGCGGCCTGCCTGCTTTGCCGCATAGCAGGCACTGTCGGCCGCGCTCATCAACCAGTTCACATCCGGTGCCTCGGCGGTCACTTCCACCACGCCCACGCTGCAGCTCAGCTGCGGGCTGCCCTCGGTGAGCGGGAACGTGGCCTGGCCAAGATTGCGGATCAACCGTTGCAGCACGCGCTTGGCTTCATCCTGGTTGGCCCGGGCAAGGAACACGGCGAACTCATCGGCGCCCAGGCGCCCCACCCAGTCGCCGTCACGTATCGCCCCGACCAGATATTCGGCGAAGCTGCGCAGCATCTGGTCACCGGCCGCATGGCCGAAGCTGTCGTTGACCAGCTTGAAATGGTCCAGGTTGATGTAGCCAAGTGCGTGCGTGCCGCCGTCGTTGCGGACCTGCAGCAGGGATTTTTCCAGCAGGCGCTCGATCTCGCGCCGGTTGATCAGGCCGGTGAGCGGATCGTGGCTGGCATGGTGCTCGATCTCGCGGGCCAGCGCGTGGTTCTGGCTGACGTCCTCGACAATGGCAAACACCGACAGCCCCCCTGCGGTGGTACGCACGCCGGTGCCGCTCCAGCGCCCCCAGACCAGGCTGCCATCGCGGCGACGGAAGCGCAGCTCGCCCGGCCGCAGCTGGCGGTCCCAGTCGATCCGTCCGATACCGTCGATGACCAGTTCTCCATCCATCAGCAGATCACCCAGCGACATCTGCAGCAGCACGTCGCGGCGATGGTCGAGGATGTCGGCCATCGCCTGGTTGGCTTCCACCACCCGGCCGCTGGCATCCAGCTTCAGCATGCCGACGTTGGCCTGGTAGAACGCCGCGCGGAAACGGCTCTCGTGCTCGGTCAGGTCCTTGCCCACGCGCCGGGCCAGGGCCACCGCCATCAGGCTGATCAGCAGGACCGACAGGCCACCGACAGCCAGGGTGGCGATGCGCACGGCGCGGGCCATGCGCAGCAGCGCCTGTGAAAACGCCTGCGCCTGCGCGCGCAGTGCATGGTCGACCTGGCGCAGTCGCTGCAGGTAGCCATCGCGCGCCGCGTCGTCCATCGCGCCCTGGCCATGGCCGCGCTGCAGCTCATCGGCCAGCGCCTGCAATGCCAGCAGATCGGCATCGGTCTGCCGCCACAGCCAGGTCGCTTCGCGGAATGCGCCGAAGTTGCGCGCATGACGGAAGGAGAAGATCAGCCGCGGAACATCGGCACGGGCGTTGCCCCCACGCAGAAAGCCGGCACGGGCCTGCGCCTCGTCCGGTTCGGGTTGTTCCAGGGCGTGTCGCGCGTGCAGATCGCCCAGCGGAACCTGCAATGCGCGCTGGGCATCCTGCAGGTCCTGCAGATGGCCACGCGCCAGATAACGACTGAGTGCCGCAGTGGCGTCCTGCTGCCCCCGCGACCAGTAGCCCTGGCCGGCGATCCATGCCGTCGAAGCGGCCTGCAGCTCCTGGATCAGGGCGGACAGGGCAACCAGCCCGATCGCCATGCCCGTCAACAGCGCAAATCGCAGTCCCAGCCCGCGGGTCATCGGCACCCGCCGACGGTGTTGGTCCATGCCACGTCTACCCATCCTGGATCCCCCCGAATGTGATGCGGTGACAACCTCCTGTCGAACCCGGTCAGCCTAGGGCCGGGGATGTGTGGGCCATGCGAAACCTGCCCCACGCGGCCCACAACGAACAACGCCAGCCCGGAGGCTGGCGTTGTTCAGGCGGCTATCTATGGATCAGTAGCTGCGCGGGCCGCGCGGCTTGAAGCCGTCACGACGCGGCGGACGGCTGTCACGGTCGCCGCCCGGGCCACCGGGACCGCTGCGACGCGGGCCACCGGGGCCACCCGGACCACCCGGGCCGCCCGGACCACGCTTGTCGAAGCGCGGCTTGAACGGACGCGGCGCCGGATTGACCTCTTCACCGGCAGCCAGCGGGCGCATCTGCAACTGCTGGCCGGACACCCACACCTTCTGCAGGTGGGTCAACACGTCCGACGGCATCTGTGCCGGCAGGTCCAGCAGCGAGAAGTCATCGTGGATGTCGATGCGGCCGATGAAGCGGCTTTCCAGGCCGGCCTCGTTGGCGATGGCGCCGACGATGTTGGCCGGCTTCACGCCATGCTGGTGGCCGACCGAAATACGGTAGGTCTCCATGCCCTGCTCCGGTGCACCGCGCGGCGGCACATCGCGGCGCGGGCGCTGCTCGAAGCCACCCTCGGCATCGTCACGGCGCGGGCCACGCTCGAAGCGCGGACCACGCTCGTTGCGATCGCCACGTTCCGGACGCTCGCTGCGCTCGAAACGCTCACGCGGCGCACGCTCTTCGCGCGGTGCACGCACCGGCGGCTGCAGCAGGAACGGAGTATCGCCCTGCATCATCTTTGCAAGTGCGGCCGCAACTTCGATGGCCGGCACGTTCTGCTCGGACTCGAAGCGTTCCAGCAGCTGGCGGTAGAAGTCCAGGCCGCCCTGGCCGAGGGTCTCGGTGATGCGCGAGGTGAACTTGTTGATGCGGTTGTCGTTGACCGCTTCCACGCTCGGCAGCTGCATTTCTTCGATCGGCTGGCGGGTAGCACGCTCGATCTGGCGCAGCATGCCCTTCTCGCGCGGGGTGGCGAACAGGATCGCCTCACCGCTGCGGCCGGCACGGCCGGTACGGCCGATACGGTGCACGTAGCTTTCGGTGTCGTACGGGATGTCGTAGTTCAGCACGTGGCTGATGCGTTCCACGTCCAGGCCGCGGGCGGCCACGTCGGTGGCGACCAGGATGTCCAGCTTGCCTTCCTTCAGCATGGCGATGGTGCGCTCACGCTGGGCCTGCTGCATGTCGCCGTTGATCGCGGCAGCGGCCAGGCCACGGGCCTGCAGCTTGCTGGCCAGCTCCTCGGTGCCGGCCTTGGTGCGCGCGAAGATGATCATCGCGTCGAACGGCTCGACTTCCAGGATGCGGGTCAGCGCGTCCAGCTTGTGCATGCCGCTCACCCACCAGTAGCGCTGGCGGATGTTGGCCGAGGTGGTGGTCTTGTTGGCGATGGTCACTTCGGCCGGATCGTTCAGATAGGTCTGCGCGATACGACGGATGGCCGGCGGCATGGTGGCCGAGAACAGCGCCACCTGGCGCTTCTCCGGCAGCTTCTTCAGCACCGCTTCGACATCGTCGATGAAGCCCATGCGGAGCATTTCATCGGCTTCGTCCAGCACCAGCGTCTTCAGCTCGGACAGGTCCAGGGTGCTGCGGTTCAGATGGTCGATGACGCGGCCGGGGGTGCCCACCACGATGTGGACGCCGCGGCGCAGGGCCGTCAGCTGCTGGCCGTACGGCTGGCCGCCGTACACCGGCAGCACGCGGAAGCCCGGGATCTTGGACGAATAGGACTGGAACGCCTCGGCAACCTGGATGGCCAGCTCGCGGGTCGGTGCCAGCACCAGGGCCTGCGGCTTGATCTGCTGCAGGTCGATGTTGGACAGCACCGGCAGGGCAAAGGCTGCGGTCTTGCCGGTACCGGTCTGGGCCTGGCCCAGCACGTCGCGGCCTTCCAGCATCGCGGGGATGGTGGCAGCCTGGATCGGCGAGGGGGTTTCGTAGCCGATGGCAGCAACTGCCTGCATGACGGGCTCGGACAGGCCGAGCTGCGCGAACTGCAGCTGCGCTTGGGTTTCTTGGGACATGGGGAACTCCGAAGGCACTGCCACGAGCATGGCAGGCGATGAAAAAAGGGGGAATCCGCGCTTTGGGCGCCCTTCTATCGCGTGCCCTGGCGCTGCTCGTCGGAGCGGAGGTTCAACTCGCTCAGAGCGGAATGATACCGCACTGTTCCTGAACCATGTGTACAGGAATCAGCCTTATCCCATTGCCCATGCCGCTGCGCGCCGCCTTGGCGCACAATAAGCCCCCATTTTACCGGCCGGGGCCCTGCCCCGTGCCGCCTGCCCAGGAAACCCGCTCCATGCAGATCCTCGAATTCGATCTCGACGGCGACTATGTCGAACTCAAGCAGCTGCTGAAGCTGGCCGACCTGGTCACCAGCGGCGGCGAAGCCAAGATGGTGATCAGTGAAGGGCTGGTACTGGTCGATGGCGAGGTCGAACTGCGCAAGGCCTGCAAGATCCGCGCAGGCCAGGTGGTCGAGTTCAACGACAGCCAGATCCGGGTGCTGGCCGCCGCGTGAATCCGCTGCGTGGCTGTCAGGCCACGCGCTGGGTCAGGTGTGCGGCGATCAGCTGACGGAACGGCGCGACGCCCTGCGCCACCCGCAGCCCGGCCGCCCGCAACAGGCGTGCCGGCCGACGGTCGTCGGTGTACAGGCTGGCGATCGCATTGGTCGCCTCATACAGGGGCCGCGCGGCCAGCCGATGGCCGCGCTGGTAGCCGGCCAGCATGCCGGCGGCGGCGATGTCCGCGCCCCGCCGCTGCTGTTCAAGGATGCCCCTGGCCAACCGCTGTGCACTGGCCAGGCCCAGGTTGAACCCGTGCGCGGTGACCGGGTGCATGCCCACGGCAGCATCGCCGATCAGGGCGGCGCGCTCGCCCACGAAGCGGTGCGCGTACACCCCAACCAGCGGATAGGCCTGCGCTGTAGCCACCGGCTGCATGCGTCCCAGGCGATGCTCGAAGAAGGCGCTGATGGCCTCGCCGAACGCCACCTCGTCCATCGCCAGCAGTTCCTCGATCTGCCGCGGCGGCAGGGTGATCACGGCCGAGGCCTGTCCTTCGTTGAGTGGCAGCAATGCCATCGTGCGGCCGTAGCCGAACCATTCCCACGCCTTATGGTGGTGGTCACGCTCGACCTGCATGCGGCACACCAGCATGGACTTGCCGAAGTCGCGCATGTGCGCGCCGATGCCAAGCATGCGACGGGTGCCGGAGAAACGGCTGTCGGCACAGACCAGCAGGCGCGCGTGCAACGCGCTGCCATCGTCCAGCTTGAGCACATGGCCCTGCGCATCGGCCTGCACACCCAGTACCTTGCGGCCATCGAACAGTTCCAGCCCCTCCTGGCCCTGCACGGCATCCCAGGCGGCGCGCCGTATCAGGTGGTTGGGCACCAGCCACCCCAGCGGCTGGCCATCAACCTGGCTGCTGGCAAAGGTCAGCGCGAAGGGCGAACCACCATTCATCACCTTGGCATCGCGCAGTTCGGCAATCTCGGCATCGGGCAAGCGCTGCCACAGCCCAAGCTGTTCCAGGCTGTGCCGCGAGGCATGGGTCAGGGCGATCTCGCGACCATCGAATGCGGCGTCGGCCAGGGCCTGGCGCGGCTGCACTTCGACCATGCCGACCTGCAGGCCACTGCCGGCCAGCGCGCGTGCAAAGCACAACCCCGCCGGTCCGGCGCCGACCACCACCACGTCCATCCTGCGCATGCGCGCCTCCTGCCGTTGATTCAGTCGTGGCCAGCATAGCGCTGCGCGCGCGGCCGGCCTTGATCTGGATCAGCTTTGGTTCACGCCGCGCGACGCATTCACAGCAGCGCGAACACCAGTGCCAGGATCGCCACGATCGACACCAGCCAGACCAGGCTGCGCACGTACGGCACGCCAGCGGCATACAGCGGCAGGTAGACCACGCGGGCCCAGAAATAGGCCTGTGCCGCCAGTGCAGTGGTGTCGCTGCCACGCCCGGCCAGTACCACCGCGATTGCAGCGGCAGCAAAGAACGGGAAGGTCTCGAAGAAATTGGACTGCGCCCGTTGCAGCCGTCCTGCAAGCGGACTGAGCGGCTTGGACGAATCGTCGCGTGCGGAGGCGTTCCATTTCATCCCGCGCTCGCGGGTGACCACGGTGGATGCCGCAAAGACATAGGCAAATCCCAGCAGCATCGCCCACGCCAGCATCGTCAGTTCGGTTGCCATGCTCGTTGCGCCTTGGTCAGGGGGAAGATGCACGCAGGCTGTAGCCGGCCAGGCGCCAGGTCTGGTCTTCGTCGAAGCGGAACGAGACCAGCTCGCGTACCGGCTGTGCGCTGTTGGCAAAGCGCGTGGGGAAGCTGACATTGATGTACAGCCCTTCCGGCACGGCCGCGCCGGCGGCGTACTTGACCCGGGTGATGGTCGGCTGGCCACGACCGGTCATGGCGCCCAGCCGGGTACGGTCTGCAGTGAGCTGGCTGACGAATGCGGCCTTGGGCACGGCACGCCGCGCGACGGCGGAGGCGCCATCCCACAGCTCACCGGCACGGTTGGCATCGACCAGCTGCGCGGCCTTCTGCGCGGCACTGCCCATTTCAGCATCCTGCTTCTGCACCTGTGCCTGCTGTGCGGCAGTCAGCACGGGCGTCGCCGCCGTCGCCGGTTTCGCTGCCGCAGCGGCGGCCGGTGCAGGGCGCGCGGGTGCAGGGGCCGGCGTGGCGGGCGCGGGCGCCTGCGCGAAGGCCGCAAGCGGCGACAGGGAAAGCAGCAGGAGCGCGCGCTTCATGGACACCGCCGTTCGATGGAAGGAACCGCAGTCTACGCCAGCGGGGTGAGTGGTCCGTCAGCGCGCGTCGACGCTGCCTTCCACCGCACCGGCATCGGCCCGTGCCGCAGGTGCCGAAGGTGCAGCGGGCAGCTGCTCGGCCACCGGCGGCTGCTCCGGCGGTGCCGGCGGCAACGTGGCCACGTCGATCTCCGACAGGGGGCTTTCCTCCGGGCACACGGCATCGGGGAAACCGAAGCGCTGCTTCAGCGCCTGGCCGCAGCTGTTGATCGATTCCATGTCGGCCCCATCGCGCTTGCACTGCTGATCGAAGGCCACCAGGAATGCATCCTTGCGCTGCACGAAGTCGTCGCCGCAGGAACGCATCTGCTTGATCCGCTCGAGGTCATCCTGGACCGCGTTGGTTCCGTCCAGGCCGTACTGGCGCAGCTCTTCGGCGGTCAGCAGGCGCAGGCTGCGGTTGGGCACGGTCATCATCAGGTCGGCCACGCCCACCGCCACGCCGTTGCGCTGCAGATAGTCCTTCACGTTGTCGTAGACCTCGTGCAGTTCGCGGTTGAGCTCCGCGCGCGAGGTGGCCTTGGAACTGATCCGCATCATCCGGTGGATGCCCACCTTGCCGGTCAGCAGGCGGTTGTCACCGGCTGCCAGCACGAACACGCAGGCACTGTGGCAGATGGAGCCTTCGCGCACCCAGATGGTCCAGCCGGATTCACCGATGCTGTCGCCGGCCACGATTGCCGATTCCACCTGGCCACCACTGGAGTCCAGGTCGAGGATGCGCTTGTGGATCTCCAGGTCGTCGGCCACCACGGCCAGCCGCCACATCATCTCGGCAAACCCCGGATTGATCTTGCCGTTGTAGCGCACGCGCAGCAGGCCGCGCTCGGCACAGGGCGCAAGCGCGTGCTTCAGCTGATCGCGCTGCAGCCCTTCCAGCTCGATGCCGTCACCGCCCTCGCCCGCGTAATCGGTGGTGCAGCTGACCCAGGCCTTGCCGTTGTCCAGCTGCGCCTGCGGCCAGGGGCGGTCCGCCCGGCTGCGCGGCAGCACCGCTGGCGGCGGCGCATCGGCGGCATTGATCGACACCATGTTCTCGCCGTCGCTGGCCGGGGCACGCGTAGCCTTGTCGGCGGCGGTGACGTTACCGGGGTTTTCCAATTTGCTGCAGCCCGCCAGGGCCAGGCACAACACGGGCAACCAGCGGAGTTTGGCGAACATCGGGCAACCGGGATTCAGGCAGGTAAGACCCACAGTCTACCCGCCCGGCCCGCGCATTCAGCGCGTGGCACTGAACCCCCTCTGACCCTCTGCTTCCATCTGTTTCATTCC
This sequence comes from Stenotrophomonas sp. STEN046, assembly GCF_056759755.1. NCBI lineage: Bacteria > Pseudomonadati > Pseudomonadota > Gammaproteobacteria > Lysobacterales > Lysobacteraceae > Stenotrophomonas > Stenotrophomonas sp. STEN046. The sequence goes on along the minus strand of NZ_JBRRDR010000058.1, from coordinate 2,494 downwards.
AGCCTCGCCCACCACCCCATCCACGCATGGCGTGGATCTACCGTGTCGACCAAGGTCGACACCTGCCGACAGCAGCGCAGAACGCCGTCCCGGCAGATCGCAGGACCCTGTCGAAGGCGGGGTGGGTCCGGTTGCAGGGGCGTGAGCGCCATGGATGGCGCGACCGAGCTTACAGGGACGTACTTGCAGCGCCCCCTGCAACCGGACCTACCCCGCCCCCCCCGCAGGAAGCCCGCTGTTGCTGTTGCCCTGGCCTCTGCGGGTGCAGGGCGCAGCCCTGCCGAACTCCCTCCAGCATCCATGTCCGAATCCGGCGAGTATCCCCATCCGCACGCGCCTAGACTGGCGCCATGGACACCGCCCTCGCCCTTGATACCGCCGCCTGCGACCGCGCCCGCCTGGCCCGCGACCCGCGCTTCGACGGCGTGTTCTACACCGCCGTGCGCAGCACCGGCATCTACTGCAGGCCCGTGTGCCCGGCGCCGCCGCCGAAGCCCCGCAACATCACCTACTACCCGACGGCCGCCGCCGCGGCATCGGCAGGCTACCGGCCCTGCCTGCGCTGCCGCCCCGAGCTTGCCCCGCAGGCACAGCAGGCGCTGGCCGGCCAATCGGTACAGCGTGCGCTGGCGTTGATCCACGCCGGGTTCCTGCAGGACCAACCCGTTGCGGATCTGGCAGACCGGGTCTGCCTGAGTGCCCGCCAGTTGCAGCGCCTGTTCGTTGAACGGCTGGGCGCAACACCGGGCCAGATCCACGCCACCCACAGGCTGCTGCTGGCCAAACAGCTGTTGACCGAAACGACGCTGCCGGTGACCGACGTGGCCCTGGCCGCCGGTTACAACAGCCTGCGCCGGTTCAACACCGCCTTCCTGCAGGGCTGCGGCATGGCACCGACCGCACTGCGTCGCCAGCACCGCCCGCTGGCTGCCGACGATGGCGGGCTGGTCCTCCGCCTGGGCTATCGCCCACCGCTGGATTTCCCGCGCATGCTGGCCTTCCTGCGCAAGCGCAGCCTGCCCGGCATCGAGTTGATCGGCGAGGACAGCTACCAGCGCGTGCTCGGCACGCCAGAGCGCCCCACCCTGCTGCGCGTGACCGCCGATCCCAAGCGGCCCGAGCTGCGCCTGCAGCTGGGCGCCGTCGATCCGCGCCTGATTCCGGACATCGTGCGCCGCGTGCGCCGCGTGTTCGACCTGGACGCCGATCTGCAGCAGGTCCACGCAGCGCTGGCCGACGAGCCGCTGCTCGCACGCGGCATCGCCGAACGCCCCGGCCTGCGGGTCCCCGGCGGCTGGGATGGTTTCGAAGTGGGCGTGCGCGCGGTGCTGGGCCAGCAGGTCAGCGTGGCGGCGGCAACGACCTTCGCGCGCCGGCTGGTCGACGCCCATGGCGCGCACCTGCCCGGCATGCCGTCCGAATTCGATCGCCAGTTCCCCGCACCGGAGGTACTGGCCGAAGCGCCGCTGGAATCCATCGGTCTGCCACGTACCCGCGCCGCTACCGTTCGAGCGCTGGCGGCGGCCTGCGCCAGTGGCCAGCTCGATTTCGGGCCTGGCCAGGCGCTGGAGGATTTCGTCGCGCGCTGCGTAGCCCTGCCTGGCATCGGCCCCTGGACGGCCCAGTACATCGCACTGCGCGGGCTCGGCCAGCCCGACGCATTCCCCGCGGGCGACCTGGTGCTGCAGCAGGTGCTGGGCCATGCGCAGGGACAGCGCCTGAGCGAACGCGCCACCGAGGCCCGCTCGCAACCGTGGCGTCCCTGGCGCGCCTATGCGGTGCTGCACCTGTGGCACCTGTCCGGCACCTTCGTTGGAGAACCCTCATGAACCTGTTGTTCGATCGTTTCGACAGCCCGATCGGCGTGTTGACCATCGCCGGTGACGAGCGTGGCCTGTCCCATGTGCTGTTCCCGGAAAACCGCCACCCCGCTCGCGGCCGCGACGACTGGCACTACGCGCCGGATGCGCTGCCGGAAGCACGCGAGCAGCTGCTGCAGTTCCTGCACGGCGAACGCAGCAGCTTCGACCTTGAACTGGCGCCACGCGGCACGCCGTTCCAGCTGCGCGTGTGGCAGGCGCTGGCGCTGATTCCGTTCGGCCAGACCTGGAGCTATCTGCAGCTGGCGCAGCACCTGGGGCAACCCAGCGCAACCCGCGCAGTTGGCGCCGCCAATGGGCGCAATCCGCTGCCGATCATCCTGCCGTGCCATCGCGTGATCGGCAGCAACGGTACACTGACCGGATTCGGAGGCGGGCTGGAAACCAAGGCCGCCTTGCTGCGGTTGGAGCAACGGCAGGCGCCATTGTTTGCGTGAGGGTGGTGTTGGCCGGGCTGCGCCCGGCACCCGCCGAAGCAACGGCAGCGGCTACGGCAACGTCAAAAGCGGGCTATCCGTGGGGTGATTGGCCGGTTGTTGGGGGGAGGGGCACCCCCGGTAGCCCAACCCCGGGGGGCAATAAGCCCCGCAGTGGGGGGGGGGCGGAGTGCGCCC
>NZ_JBRRDR010000057.1:0-25919 GCF_056759755.1 Stenotrophomonas sp. STEN046 | reverse complement strand
TGTCGGGGGTGGGGCGGTGTGGGCTGGCAGGACCGTTGGCGCCATGGATGGCGCCATCGAGCCCCCAGGGACGGGTTTACGGCGTGTCCTGCCAGCCCACACCGCCCCGCCCAACCTGCAGAAACCCAGAGCCGCTTTGGCTTTTGCTTTGGCTTTTGCTTTGGCTTGGCTTGAAGCAGGTGCAGGGCGCAGCCCTGCCGACCTCCCCTCTCCGCGCAAGAAAACGTTTCCAGCAAATTCAGGAAACTGTCATCCCCTCGCCACGGCAATACCATATTGCGCAGCAGCATGCGCCCAGCGACGGCGCGTGCTAAAAATCGCCCGCCCATCGCTTAGATCGATCCAAGACGACTGCTGCGAGGGCTGGGAGTTTGGGGAGCAGCACAGGACGTACCGGCAAAAACACCAGGTAGCCCCGGCCGCTGCATGCCGATAGCGACGTTGGCGTCACCGATTAGATCGATTCAAGCCGTCTTTTAGCAGTCACCGGATCAATCCAGGAGAGAGGAATGAAGCATTCAACACGCATGCATGGCCAGGACGCATTGTCGTTGGCCATCGCGCTGGCGCTGGCCGCCGCCGTCCTGCCGGCTGGCGCCGCTGCGCAGCAGGCCACCCCGGCTGCAACCCCCGATGCCACCACCCTGGACAGCGTCCAGGTCACCGGCTACCGCTACGCGATCGAAAAGAGCCTTCAGCAGAAGCGCGATGCCAATGCCGTGGTCGAAGTGATCACTGCCGAAGACGTCGGCAAGTTCCCCGACAAGAACGTGGCCGATGCGCTGCAGCGCGTGCCCGGCGTGGTCATCACCCGCAGTGGCGGCGAAGGCAAGTCGGTCAGTGTGCGCGGCCTCGCGCCGGACCTGACCCTGACCCAGTTGAACGGCAACTACGTGGCCTCGTCGGAGACCAACAACGAAGCCACCCGCTCGTTCAACTACACCCTGCTGCCGTCGAACATGCTGTCCAGCGCCGAGCTGTTCAAATCGCCGGAAGCGCGCATCGACGAAGGCGGCATCGGCGGCACGGTGATCCTGCACACGCGGCGTCCTCTGGAGATGGAAGCCAACTCCGGCTACGTCAACCTGGAAGGCACCTCGTCCGATACCAGCCACGACGTCGACCCGCAGGTATCGGCGCTGTACTCGTGGCACAGCAAGGACGAGCGCTTCGGCGTGCTGGTCGGCGTGACCCAGCAGAAGCGCACCACCCGCACCATGGAGACCAGCACCGAGGACTACCAGTGGTACGGCAACAACACCACCGCGCGCGATGCCAACGGCAACCTGCTGGAGCAGGATGGCATCCACTACTGGTGGGGCCAGTCCGGCTTCAACAACCAGGCCGGGCAGAACTACAGCGAGTTCTTCATGCCGACCTCGGTGAACTTCGCGGTGAAGGAGGAAAAGCGCGAGCGCAAGGGCGGCCAGCTGACCTTCCAGTTCAAGCCGATCGACAACCTGACCCTGACCGCGAACTACTTCCGCTTCGAGCTGCAGGGTGACTACACCCAGAACATGCTGAAGGTGCCGGAGTGGAACCTGGCCCGCTACAACGGCGATGGCAACTGGGCCGGCGGCCGCCTGCTCAACGGCCTCAGCTTCGATCCCAGTGGCAGCATCGTCACCGGTGCGCAGTATGAAAAGCTCGCCGGCAAGACCTACTACTGCAGCGAAGACCAGGCCGCTGCCGCCGGCCTGCCGCCGGGTGGCTGGGGTCCGGACGACTGCACCATTCCCACCCCGCAGCTGACCGGTGGCTACAGCAAGGAAAAGGCGCTTTCGCAGACCGCCGACCTGACCGTCGACTGGGATATCAGCCCGCTGTGGAAGGCCAGCTTCACCGGCGGCCGCACCTGGTCCAAGGGTGGCCCGTCGATGAACTTCCGCATGTCGGCCAAGCCGCGCCGCAAGGTCGGTGACCAGTGGCAGGCAGGCAACCAGTACACCGCGTGGGACCTGAACGGCACGCCGTCGCTGACCGTCTCGCCGGACATCCAGCAGCAGCTGATGGCGGGCGTCGCCGAGGTCGATACCGGCTCCACTGATTCGTCGTGGATGCAGACCGAGGTCAAGCAGAACTACTTCCAGGCCGACGTCACCAAGATGTTCGAAGCCGGCTGGCTGGACTCGATCCAGTTCGGCGCCAAGTACCGTGATGGCCAGGTGCACCGCAACACCGGCAACACCTACTGGGTCTGCCAGGGCCTGGACCCGGCCGACTATGACAACAACCGCTACCAGGCCGGTTGCGATCCGACCGCAGGCAATGCGCAGCCGGGCTTCTTCCTGTCCAACCCGATCAGCAACATCGCCGGTGGCTTCAATGCCAACGTGTTCCCCGGCATCAACTACCCCGCCTACATCGATTACCTCAACCAGACCTACGGTGGCTCGCACAACCGTACCGAGGAAGACTTCGTCTACGACGTCAACGAGAAGATCTACTCGGGTTACTTCCAGGCCAACTTCCGCACCGACCGCGTGCGCGGCAACGTCGGCATGCGGGTGGTGCGTACCAAGCAGTTCGCCCAGTCCAGCGATTCGGTCGAACGCTTCAACGACTACTTCGTGGACAACGCCGCCGGTGCACCGATGAGCTGCGACGATCCGGCTGCCGATCCCAACCTGCGTTGCCAGGGTGGCTTCGTGCGCCTGCCGGACAACCAGGTGCGCGACAAGGTCTACACCCTCAGCTCGCTGGAAAAGACCTATACCGACTTCCTGCCGAGCTTCAACATCGCCTGGGACATCACCGACAACCTGGTGCTGCGCGGCGCGGCCTCGAAGGTGATCGCACGCCCGGGTTACACCAGCATCGCCTACCCCGGCGGCCTGAACTACATCAGCGAGGAATACAGCAACGATCGTCGCGTCGCTGGCGGCACCGATACCCCCGGCTGGTACGGCTCGGGCAGCAACAAGGCACTGGAACCGTTCAAGGCGGTGCAGTTCGACCTGGGCCTGGAGTGGTACTTCAAGCCGGGTTCGGTGGCTGGCGTGGCGTTGTTCCGCAAGAACGTGGACAACTTCACGGTGCCGGTGGTGCGCGACCAGCAGATGACCGTCGGTGGCGAAACGGTGGTGGTGCAGAAGTACAGCACTGAAGCCAACGGCCGCGACGGCGTGTCGCAGGGCGTGGAACTGTATGGCCAGTACACCTTCGACTTCGGTCTGGGCCTGCAGGCCAACTACACCTACAACGACACCAATCTTGCTTCGATCGTGCTCGATGGCGAAGAGATCGGTTCCTCGCCGCTGGTCGGCAGCGCCAAGAACCAGGCCAACGTCACCGTGTTCTACGAGAACGAGAAGTTCCTGGCCCGCGCCTCGTACAACCGTCGTGGCGAAGTGGTGGGCGGCCTCAACAACGGCCTGACCACCTACACCAAGCCGTACAGCCAGCTTGATCTGAACGTGGCCTACAACATCACTGCGGACTGGACCGTCACCGCAGCCGTGCTGAACGCCACCAAGTCCGAGCTGCGCAGCTACATCGGCAACGACAGCCAGGCCCGCCTGCTGTCCAACCTGTATGCCGGCCGCCAGCTGTACTTCGGCGTGAACTGGAAGTTCTAAGCCGGCACCTCGTATCCGCCGGGCATGGCCCGGCGCTACCTGGCCACGTGGATTCCGCCGGGCATGGCCCGGCGGCGTCCCGCAACGGCAACGCTCCTCCACGGCAGTCACGCTGGTACAGGTGGCTGCCGTTTTTTGTGGCCGCATGCTTGACCCTGCCACCGTTGGAAGGCGCACACTGCTTCCACCCCCAGAGCAACGAAGGAGCTGTAGATGGAATTCCATGTAGAGGGCATGACCTGCGGCGGCTGCGCGCGAAGCGTGACCAAGGCGATCGAGCTGGTGGATCCGCAGGCGAGCGTGCAGGCCGATCCGGCCAGCCGCCGCGTGCAGGTGCAGAGCTCGGCCAGCGAAGCGCAGATCGTGGCGGCACTGACCGAGGCCGGCTTCCCGCCACGCGCGGACTGATCCCTTTCCACTTGCGCCTGCAATGAAGCCCGCCCCGTGCAACTGCACAGGGCGGGCTTTTTCATGTGCGCTCGTGGTGGTTCAGTGGCGGGGCGATCGACGGCGTACCGCACCGGTCTTCGGCGCGCCGTCCGCCACGCCAAGATCATCATCGCCCTCGCCCAGGCGCTGCAGGATCGGGCACTCGGGGCGATCATCGCCGGCGCAGCAGCTGATCAGCGATTTCAATGTGTCAGCCATCTGCCGCATGTTCTCGATGCGCTGCTCCAGATCGTCGATGTGCTGCTCGGCCAGGCGCTTGACGTCGGCGCTATGCCGCGAGGTGTCGTTCCACAAGCCCAGCAGGTCGGTGATCTCGGCCACCGAAAAGCCGAGATCACGCGCGCGGCGGATGAAGCGCAGCCGGTGCACGTCGGCCTGCGAATAGGCCCGGTAGCCTGATCCGGTGCGCTCGGCCGGGGGTATCAGGCCGATCTGCTCGTAGTAACGGATCATCTTGGCCGAGACACTGGAGGCCTTGGACGCTTCACCGATGTTCATTGGCGCTTCTCCGGGTCAGGGCGTTGCAGGGGTGGCATCGACCATCGGCGCCTGGAAGCGCCGCAGGCGCAGTGCATTGCCCAGCACGAACACGCTGGACAGCGCCATTGCGCCGGCGGCGAACACCGGTGACAGCAGGATGCCCCATACCGGGTACAGCGCGCCGGCAGCGACCGGTATCAACGCGGTGTTGTAGGCGAAGGCCCAGAACAGGTTCTGGCGGATGTTGCCGATGGTCGCCTTGGACAGTGCGATGGCATTGGGCACCCCCTGCAGATTGCCCGACATCAGCACCACGTCGGCCGATTCGACCGCCACGTCGGTGCCGGTGCCGATTGCCAGGCCGACGTCCGCCTCGGCCAGCGCCGGTGCGTCGTTGATGCCATCGCCCACGAAGGCGATCTTGCCGTGCGCGGCCCGCAGCCGGCGCACAGCCTCGACCTTGCCCTCGGGCAGTACTTCGGCCACCACTTCATCGATACCGAGCTGGCGGGCGATGGCTTCAGCCGTGCGCGCGTTGTCACCGGTGATCATCGCGACCTTCAAGCCGAGGTGATGCAACGCGGCGATGGCCGCCGGCGTACTCGCCTTGATTGGATCAGACACCGCGATGACCGCTGCAAGGCGACCATCGATGGCTGCATACAGGGGCGACTTGCCTTCATCGCCCAGCCGTTCGGCCGTCGCGTGGCTGCCTTCGATATCCACTGCCAGCGCGCGCATGAAGCGGTCCGCGCCCACTTCCACGCGGGCACCGGCTACGGTCGCGCGCACGCCCATGCCGGTAACCGACTCGAAATCAACCATTGCCGGCACGGTGATGCCCTCGCCCGTCGCGGCATCGACGATCGCGCGCGCAATCGGATGCTCCGAGCGGGATTCCACGGCAGCAACCGCCGCCAGCACGTGGGCACGTTCGAAACCGGATGCGATCTCCAGGTCGGTCAGCAGTGGGCGCCCTTCGGTCAGCGTGCCCGTCTTGTCGACGGCCACCACCTGCGCATCCTTCAACAGTTGCAGCGCCTCGCCCTTGCGGAACAGCACGCCCATCTCCGCCCCCCGGCCGGTGCCGACCATGATCGAGGTCGGCGTCGCCAGCCCCATTGCACACGGGCAGGCAATGATCAGCACCGCCACCGCGTTGACCAGGGCGAAGGTCAGCGCCGGCGACGGCCCGAACAGCAGCCAGACCAGGAAGGTCGCCAGCGCCGCCAGCATCACTGCCGGTACGAACCACAGCGTCACCTTGTCGACCACCGCCTGGATGGGCAGCTTCGAGCCCTGCGCCTGCTCGACCAGGCGGATGATCTGCGCCAGCATGGTCTGCGCGCCCACCGCGGTCGCGCGCAGGGTCAATGCGCCCTTCTGGTTCACGGTGCCGCCGACCACGGCGCTGCCAGCGGTCTTTTCCACCGGCACCGGCTCGCCGGTGATCATCGATTCGTCGACGAAACTGCGGCCGTCGACCACCTCCGCATCCACCGGCACGCGCTCGCCGGGACGCACCTCCAGCAGGTCGCCCAGCAGCACCTCATTGATCGGGATATCGACGGTTCGACCTTCGCGGCTGACATGGGCCACCTTGGCCTGCAGGCTGACCAGGCGCTTGATCGCCTCGGAGGTACGGCCCTTGGCGCGTGCCTCCAGATAGCGGCCCAGCAGGATAAGCGCGACGATCACCGCCGCCGCTTCGTAATAGACATTCACCGTGCCGGCCGGCAGGACGTGCGGCGCAAAGGTCGCCACCACCGAATAGCCGAATGCGGCGGCGGTACCGACCGCCACCAGCGAGTTCATGTCCGGGGCACGCCGCAGCAACGCCGGGAAGCCCTTCTGGTAGAAGCGCCGGCCCGGAAGGACCAGCACCAGCGTGGTCAGTACGAACTGCAGGTACCAGCTGGCCTGCAGGCCGATGGTCGACATCACCCAGTGGTGCATGCCGGGAACCAGGTGCGAGCCCATTTCCAGCACGAACACCGGCAGCGCCAGGACGCTGGCCAGAATCAGGTCACGCTTCAGCAGCGCGCGCTCGGCATCCTTTTTCTCCGTCGCCGCGTCGTCTGCCTGCACACCCGCTTCGATGGCGTGGGCCGCATAGCCGACCTTGTCGATCGCGGCTACCAGCGCATCCACCGCCGCGACACCGCGCACGGTTGCACGTTCGGTAGCCAGGTTCACGCTGGCGTGGCTGACGCCGGGCACCGCCTGCAGCGCGCGCTCGACGCGACCGACGCAGGAGGCGCAGGTCATGCCTTCCACCGCAAGCTCGATGGTCGCGGCCGGCACCTCGTAGCCCACCTTCTCGACCGCCTGCACCAGCGCATGGTGATCGACCGGCCCGGACGACCGGATATCCGCACGCTCGGTGGCCAGGTTGACCGAGACGCTGGCCACACCTTCGACCTTGCCCAGGGCGGCTTCGACCCGGCCAACGCAGCTGGCGCAGGTCATGCCCTCGATGGGCAGGGAGAGGGTGGAGAGGCCTGCTGGGGCGGCGGTGTCGCGCGGTGTGCTCATGGCGGGGTTCCTGGATGTCCTTCTGGATGAGGACAGCCTAGACCTTGCCATCGTGGGAAGGTCAAATCCACCCCGCCCCGCCCCGCCGATGTCGCATCCACGCATGGCGCGTCCAGTAGAGCCGCGCCATGCGTGGCTGGCGCCGGGTCATGCCCGGCGCCGCCCTTCCTCAGAAGGTGAACACGTACTCCAGCGCGAACTCGCGGCCAACCGCGCCCAACAGGCGGGTCGGGGCGAAATCGTAGTCCACCTTGTACGGGTCCTTGTGGTTCCAGCTGGCCGCGTTGAAGGCATTGTTGACGTACACGTTCACCTTCATGTGCTCGGTCACCTGGTAGCCGACATTGAAGTTCCAGGTGATGAACGGCCCGACCCGGCCGTAGTAGCGCGCCGTCTGCTGGCCCGCGTTCGGGTTCGGATTCGGCGAGCCATCCGGCCGCGTGGCCGGCTCCAGGCAGTTGGCCGAGGGACTGTCGCTGGGCACGTAGCCGTCTGCGAACGGCAGGCAGCCGCCCGGGTTGTCCAGGCGATCGGTGCCCCAGTGGTAGCGCACACCGGGCACCGAACCGATGCGGTCGGCATACACGTTCGCGTTCCAGTTGCCACGCTGCCAGGCCAGGCTCGCGCGCAGCTTGCTGCGCAGGTCGCGGTCGCGACGCTGCGGGTTGGGATCGGCGGCGTAGCGCTGCTCCTTGGTCGAGATCTGGTTGGTGTAATTCACCCCCAGCTGGAAGCTGCCCCACTCTGCGGTTTCCAGCCGATAGCGCGCGCTCAGGTCGATACCGCGCACTTCGCGGCTGGCCAGGTTGAACGGCCCGCGCTCGATCGACACCAACCGGCCATTGCTGTCACGGTTCACCCGCGCCAGGATGCCGGCGCAGTACGCGCCGCCGGCCGGGTTGGACCAGGGCGTGCCATCCATGTTCTTGCCGGTCAGGCAGCCGGCCTCGCTGGCCAGCACTTCATCGGCACCGACATCGACGATCATGTCTTCCAGCTTGATCGCCCAGTAGTCGGCACTCATCGACAGGTTGGGCAGCACGTCCCAGACGAAACCGACTGTCCACGAGTCGCCCGTTTCCGAGCGCAGCAGCGGCGTGCCGCGTCGGTTCACATCGAATGCATACCAGACATCGGTATTGCCCACGCCGCAGTTGTTGACCAGATAGGCGCCGCTCTCGATGCAGCGCAGGCGGTCATGGGTCAACACTTCCGAACTGCTGACCTGGCCCAGCAGATAGTGCATGTCCGGCGCATGGAAACTGGTGGCGTAGGAACCGCGCACCAGCAGCGATTCGAACGGGCGCCATTCCAGCCCGGCGTTCCAGGTGGTTTCCTTCTGGCTGCCGATATCCAGGCCGTCGGCGTTGTCATCGGCCTTGTAGCTGCCATAGCGGTCGTAACGCGCCGCTGCGGTGGCGATCAGGTTGTCGGCCAACGGGATCTTGAACTCGACGCCGGCCGAGTAGCGGGTGCGTTCGCCACCACCACGATCGACATTCTGCAGATCGAAATCGATGCCGGCGCGCGGATCGGGGCTCAGGTGGTAGCCCTGCTTGGCCACCTCGGCCACGGCTGCGAACGAGATCGGCCCGGCCCAGCCCTGGAACAGTTCGCCGGTGATATCGGCCGAGGCCTGGTTGACCCACGAGGTTGCACGGTTCCTGGCCACGGTGCCCATCTGCCAGTACTGGTCCGGGGTGATCGGGTTCCACCAGCGCGATTCATCCAGTGCGTAGATCGCCTCGCCATCGGCGGTGGTACCGAGCCGCGGGCCGAGGAAGAAATCGTACGATTTCTGTTCGTCCACCACGTTCTGCCGCTCTTCAACCCGGTAGTAGGAACGCCCGACCGTGGCACTCCAGTCGAAGCGATCGGCCAGGCGTCCGCGCAGGCCGGCGCTCCAGTCCCAGGACAGTTCGCGGTTGGTGTTGCGCAGCGTATCCAGGCCGCCGACCTCATTCGGAGTGAACTGGCGCACGCCCAGCACCGGACGATTGCGATTGGCATCCCAGTAGTAACCGTTGGCATCGTCGATGAGGGTCACGCTGGGCGGATTGGTGCCCCAGATCGCTTCGGAACGGTACACCGCCAGATTGCTCCAGGCCTGCAGGCCGTCGCCGAAATCGAAAGTGGCGTACAGGTTGCCGGACACGTTTTCCGAGCCCCCGGTCAGCAGCCAGTTGCTGTAGTCGCCCGTCATGCCGCACAAGCGGCCGGTATTGGTGATCGTATTGGCGTTGTAGTTGTAGACCAGTCGATCGGCGGTGTAGTACTCGCCATCGAACTTCTCGCAGGTGCCGGCAGGCGGCGCAAGACGCTGGCCACTGCCCGGATCGATCAGCGCCAGGCCCGCGGTGGGACGGAAGCCGACCTTGCGCTGTTCCATGTTCCAGGATGGATAGGGCGCATCGTCGGCGTCATCCATCTGCGGACGGTCGCGGCCGAACAGCGGATCGCGCTTGGTGTACTGCAGCGCATAGGTCACGCTCCAGTTGTCACCGGTCCTGCCACCGGCCCAGGACAGATCCCAGGTATCGCGGCCGCCCTCGGTGGAGGTGCCGCCACGTACGCGCACTTCGTCGCCGTCGTAGTTGGTCTTCAGGATCACGTTGACCACGCCGGCGATGGCATCCGAACCGTAGATCGCCGATGCGCCGCCGGTCAGCACTTCGATGCGCTCGACCGCCGCCGCAGGAATGTTGCTGTAGTTGGAGAAGTTGGTCTCGCCGCCATACGGCAGTGGGTAGTCAGCTACGCGCCGGCCGTTGACCAGCAGCAGCGAACGGTTGGGGCCCATGCCGCGCAGGTTCAGTCCGCTGGCGTTGGGCGTGTGCGAGCCCCACTGCGAGGCCGCTTCGACGGTGCCGGTCGCCTCGGTCAGGGTCTTCAGCGCGTCGTAGACGGTAACGAAGCCTTCCTTCTGGATCTGCGCGGCGGTGATCACATTCACCGGTGCCGGGCCTTCGACGGCGGCACGCTTGATGCGTGAGCCGGTGACGGTCACCGCATCGAGGTCCTTGGTGGACGAACTGGCGGCCTCCTGGGCGCTGGCGGCCAGGGGCAACAGGGCCAGGACCAAAGCCTGGGACAACAGGTGACGGCGGTTGCGGGCGGAGTGAGCCATGGGTGGTTGCTCTTCTGTGTGGACGCGGTCGGGACGTGATCCCCGGGCGCTGAATCGATTCAGATCGATTCCGCCACCCGCCCCTGTGGATCGATCCAAACTAAAGCACAGCTGAACCAGGCCCGGCATGCGGCGACGCAGCATGCTGACTACCCCTGTCGCAATTGGCCGATCATTACCAGTTGAATCAACAGGTTGCGCAATATCGTTGCGAAAGCTGCGCAGCTCTGGATGACGCGATCATCACGATCGCGCGCAGAACGGTTTTGTCCGCGGCTAGTTCCCCGAACTCGCCGGGCATGGCCCGGCGGAGCGTGTCAGCCGTCCAGCGCCTGCCGCAGTGCCGCCACGGTCGCGGTGGCGGTCTGGCTCCAGTCCGGGTCCAGGCCGCGCAGCGCCGGGTTCTGGAACTGCATCGCCGAGCGCCGCAGGCCCTTGGCCGAGGCGTGCAGTTCAGTACACCCGCTCCGTCGTGCGACGGTCGCGATGTTGCCGGGGTTGAGCCCGGCGCCGGCCATCACGCGGACGCGACCGGCGGACTGTGTGACCAGGCCCGCCAGCACTTCGGCACCGGCCTCGGCGCTGACCTGGCCGCCCGAGGTCAGTACCCGTTGGCAGCCCAGTTCAATCACCTGCTCCAGCGCGGCAGGCAAGTCGCAGGCGGCGTCGAAAGCGCGGTGGAAGGTCACCTGCAGCGGACCGGCGGCCTGCACCAGTTCACGGCACAGCGGCAGGTCGACAGCACCCTGCGTATCCAGCGCACCGATCACCACCCCATCGCAGCCCAGCGCCCGGCACTGCGCGATGTCGCGCAGCATCAGCTCGGTTTCCAGCGCGTCGTAGTGGAAGTCACCCGGGCGTGGCCGCACCAGCACGAACAGCGGGATCGACAGGCGTTCGCGGGCAACGGCGATGCTGGCGAACGAGGGCGTGGTGCCGCCCTCGGCAAGATTGTCGAACAGTTCAACACGGTCGGCGCCGCCAGCCTGCGCCGCCAGCGCCGAGGCCAGTGAGTTGCTGGCGATCTCCAGCGTGCGGCGCGTGCTCACGCCTGCGTGCTCGTGTAGATCGACGGCGAATCGCGCAGGTCGTCCTGGCGCTGCGCATCGCACACCGCGTACACGAAGCCGCGATGCAGTGCGTAAGCGCCGACCTCGCCCTGCTTGTTCATCGCCAGGAAGCAGACCTGCAGCGTTCTGCTGGCTTCGGGGCGCTTGCGCACCACCCGGTCGATCGCTTCGCGGCAGGCCCGCGCCGGCGAACGGCCCTGACGCATCAGTTCGACCACCAGGAACGAGGCGGCGTTGCGGATCATCTCCTCGCCAACGCCCGACGCCGTAGCCGCGCCGACCTCATTGTCGACGTACAGGCCGGCACCGATGATCGGGCTGTCGCCGACCCGGCCGTGCAGCTTCCAGGCCATGCCGCTGGTCGTACAGGCGCCGGCAAGGTTGCCCTTGGCATCCAGCGCGAGCATGCCGATGGTGTCGTGGTTGTCGCTGTTGCCGGGCAGCCCGCGGCGCTCGGCGTTGATCTGCGGTGCGTACTTTTCGGTCTTCAACCACTCGCGCCACGCCGCTTCGGCTTTCGGGGTCAGCAGGTGCTGGCGTTCAAAGCCCTGCTGCAGTGCGAACTGCTGGGCGCCCTCGCCCACCAGCAGCACGTGCGGGCTGTTCTCCATCACTTTGCGGGCCACCGACACCGGATGCAGGATGTCCACCAGCGCGGCCACCGCACCACAGCGGCCATCGCCATCCATGATGCTGGCGTCCAGGCTCAGCACGCCGTCGCGATCGGGATTTCCGCAATGGCCGACGGTGGGGTTGCACAGCTCGCTCTCGGCCCAGCGTGCACCGGCTTCAACCGCATCAAGCGCACTGCCACCGCCGGCCAGCACCTTCCATGCGGCCTGGTTGGCCGGCACGCCGAAATCCCAGGTTGAAACGACTTTTGCCCCAGACCGGGTACGCGCCTGCACGCCCGGCAAGGCGGCCATGCCTGTGGCCAGCGCACCGGCCTGCAGGAACTGCCTGCGATCCACCATGTTCCTCTCCTGTCAGCCATGCATGACCGGCCCGATGCCGGCCACGCCCATCAGTCGTGCGTGGGGTGCCGCGCGGCATGCCAGACGGCGGCGCCGAGCACACCCAGCTGGCCATGTTCCACCCGCCACACCGGCACCTGCCGCAGCACATCGGCCAGCACGCCCTTGTTGAGGAAGCGCTCGCGGAACCGGCCATCGGCGAGGAAATCCTGCACATGCGCGGAAATGCCGCCGGCCAGGTACACCGAGCGCGCGCCGACAGCGATGGCGGCGTCGCCAGCAAGGCTGCCCAGCCAGGCGCAGAACACCAGCAGCGTTTCCACCGCCAGCGCGTCCTCGCCACTGCGCGCAGCGCCGATCAGCGCTTCGGTGCTGGTCCAGACCGGACTGACGCCACGCAGTTCGCACAGGCACGGGTACAGGTTCATCAGGCCGCTGCCGGACAGCACGCGCTCGTTGTCCACGTGTGGCCAGCGCTGCAGCAGCTTGCCCAGCACCTGCAGTTCCAGCGCGTTGCCGGCACCCAGGGCGGCGTGGCCGATCTCACTGGCCAGCACCGGCCGCTCGCCATCGGCAAAGCGCAGCGCGGCGCCAAGGCCGGTGCCGGCGCCGAGCACCAGCGCAGGGAAGCACTGCGCAGGGTCGGCATCGCCATTCAACGGCACCAGGGTATCGACCTGCAGGTAGGGGATGGCCAGCGCCACCGCCTCGAAATCGTTGATCAGCTGCAGTTCGCGCAGCCCGGACTGTTCGCGGGTGGTCGACAGCGAGACCGTCCACGGCAGGTTGGCATTGATCAGCACATCGCCATCAAGCAGGCCGGCGATGGCGACCACCGCGGTCTGCACCGGCTGGCCGAGGCTGGCGGTGAAGTCGGCGAGGATCGCGGCCAGGCTGGGATGGTCGGCACAGGCGTAGGTGCGGTAGCTGCCCAGCCGCGGCGTGTGCCCCGGTGTGGTTTCAGCCAGGGCCAGGCGGGCGAAGGTGCCGCCGACATCGGCGACCACCAGGCTGCGGGGAACGCCGCTGCGGGCGGAGTCGGAAGGAACCGGGGACGCTGCTGCAACGCTCACGCTGGCCTGCTTGGATCGATTGAATCGGTCCGATTCTCAGGCATCGGCGGCCCTTTGCCTAGCGCGGCGAGACCAGGCCCGGGGTCACATGCCTTCCTGTTCGGCCACCTGCACACCGTCCACCAGCACCCGCAGGCGCTGCGGGCGGAAGCCGGCAAACAGCAGCGGCCGCGTGCGCTCGACCCGCACCTGGTGCCCGGCGATGTGCCGCTGCCACGACTGTACCAGCGAGAACGAAAAATGCGTGCCCGGGTGCAGCGGGTGCTGTACCCAGACCTTCTCGCTGTCACTCTGCAGCAGCATCGCACCGGTGAACCAGTGGCGGCTGAGGGTCACCGGCGTGGTGCCGGCCAGGAAGCGGATATCCATGGGGCGTCCTTTCGTGATGGAGACCCGGCCCGGGTTCAGGGCTGGGCGGTCTGCAGGCTGTAAGCGGTGGTGGCGGTGAACACTGCGCCGTCCGGCTGGGTGGAACGCACTTCAACCTTGTGGCTGCCCACCGCCAGATCGGTCGGCAAGGCGCCGCGCCACAGGTGCGGCGAGGCGGTGGCTTCCGGCGAGCGGTCGTAACCGCGCAGCGAGGGAGCCAGGTCGTCAGCCACGTTTTCCACCATCAGCCGCGGATCAGGCTGGCTGACCTGCTTCATCGGCTGCCAGGCGCCGCCATCGACGCGGTACTCGACCACGCTGGCATCCTCGCCCATGTACACGTTGGCGTAGACACCCCACGCCGGGTACGCGCCCTGGCGCAGCACCTTCGGCGCATGCAGGCCGATCTGATCGCTGGCGGCAGCACCGGCCACGCGGTACTGCAGGCGGTAGCTGCCGTTGCCGGCCACATCCAGCAGCGCATAGCCCTTGGGCGTGCCATCGCTCATGGTGCTGTCCGGCACGCCGGCGGCATTCTTCACGCCCGACCAGAACGCACCGCAGTTGGCGCCGACGTTGTACTCGTGCAGCGGCTTGTCACCCTGCCAGCCCTCGGCCTTGCCGTGGTACACGTGCTGCTGGGTGTGGCTGTGGCCACTGAGCACCAGTACGTTGCGGAAGTCCTTCAGCAGGCCGAACAGGCGCTGGCGGTCGGCATGGCGGAAGGTCTCGCGTCCGGGCGCCCCATCGAACAACGGAATATGCATGCCCAGCACCAGCAGGCGGTCCTTGTGCAGCCCCTTCAGATAGGCGGCGAGGAAGCTGAACTGGTCTTCGCGCAGGCCGCCTACGTATTTTGGCTTCGCCTTGGGGTCGTACACCACGTCGTCGAGGAACACGAAACTGGCGCCGCCCTCTTCCACCGCGTAGGTGTCAGGCCCATAGATGTTGCGCCAGCTGTCGAGCGAGTGCGCGTCGTTGGCGGCGTCGAAATCCAGATCGTGGTTGCCGGGCACATGGAACCACGGCACGCCCAGGCTGGCGGTGACCTTGTTGATCGCCGGATACAGGCTCAGGTCGTCATTGACGATGTCGCCCAGGGTGGTGCCCAGCCGCGCCTTGGTCTGGCCCACCAGCGGGGCGACGATCGACTGCTGGTAGTAGCCGATGTCCTGCAGGCTGGCGGTCTGTGAATCGGTGAACACCAGCATCTGGAAGCCGCGACGGCTGTCGTGGCGATCCGGCTGCAAAGCGAAATCCCAGCTGCGGGTGGCCTCACCGGTGGCGCCGATGCCGCCGTACTTCAGCGCCGGTGATCCGTTCGGCCGGTAGTGCCGCCAGAACGAAGGCAGGCCATCGACCGCCTTCGGGAACGAATAGGCATCGGGCTTGATCACGAACACCGTCTGCCCATCGCGTACCGGCAGGCTGTAGCTGCCATCGGCGGCGGTCTTGACGATGGCCTCGCCGTTGGACACCTGCACCCCGGCCAGGCCCGGATCGGTCGCGCCACGGCCAGACGCACCGTCCCGCTCCAGGTAGACCTTGCCGGTAACAACCGTGTCGGCGGCCCAGGCCGGCGAGGTCAGCAACAGGCAGCTCAGCCACACGGCAGGCAGTTTCATGGGGGCGTTCCGGCGAAGAAAGACCCCCTATTGTAGATTCCGCCGATGACATCGCGCACGCGGTGCCGCCGCGCGATTGCCGGCCAGCGGCCGGCACTACCCGCGGCATCAGCGATGACGCGCTTCCAGTACCCGGCGAGCGTCGTCCAGCGAAAGGCCGCGCGCGCGCAGCAGCACCAGCAGGTGGTACAGCAGATCCGATGCTTCGCCCAGCAACGCCTGATCGTCCTGCGCCACTGCTGCCAGTGCGGTTTCCACGCCCTCCTCGCCCACCTTCTGCGCGATGCGACGGATGCCGCCCTCGAACAGGCCGGTGGTGTAACTGCCCGGCGGGCGCTGCGCTTCGCGCACGGCTATCAGCTGGCCAAGGCCACCCAGGAAGTCCTTTGGCGCCTGGTCGAAGCAGCTCTCAGCGCCGGTATGGCAGGTGGGGCCGGCCGGCCGGGCCAGCACCAGCAGCGTATCGGCGTCGCAGTCCACGCTGATGGACTGCACCTGCAGCACGTTGCCGGACTGTTCGCCCTTGGTCCACAGCTGCTGCCTGCTGCGGCTGAAGAAGGTCATGTGGCCGATGGCGAGCGTCGCCGCCAGCGACGCGGCACTGACGTACCCCAGCATCAGCACCTGCAGCGTATCGGCATCCTGCACCACGGCCGGCAGCAGGCCATCGCCCTTGTTCCAGTCCAGGGTTTCCAGCGCCTGCGGCGATGGGCGTACATCAATAGACATCACGTACCTCGATCTGCTGTTGGCGCAGGTAGCGCTTCAGGTCGGCAATGGCGATGGCGCCACTGTGGAACACGCTGGCAGCCAGCGCGCCGTCAACGTCCGCCTGGTCGAAGGCCTGCGCGAAGTGTTCCATCGTTCCCGCTCCGCCGGAGGCGATCAGCGGCACATGGCACAGTGCGCGCGCCTGCCGCAGCTGTTCCACGTCATAGCCGCGGCGAACGCCGTCGCTGTCCATGCAGTTCAGCACGATCTCGCCAGCACCACGGCGCTGCGCATCGACGATCCAATCCAGTGTGCGCAACGGCACCGCCTGGGTCTTGTCCGGATCACCGCTGAAGCGCCGCACGCGCCACTGGCCGTCGGCCTCGCGCACCGAATCCACGCCCACCACCACGCACTGCACGCCAAATTCTTCGGCCAGCTCGGTGATCAGTTCCGGCCGGCCCAGCGCCGGCGAGTTGATCGAGATCTTGTCCGCGCCGGAGAACAGCACCCGGCGCGCTGTCTCCACGCTGTCGATGCCACCGGCCACGCAGAACGGGATGTCGATCAATCGGGCAATGCGCTCGATCCAGGTCACATCCACCGAGCGCGCCTCCGGGCTGGCGCCGATGTCATAGAACACCAGCTCATCGGCACCCTGGTCGCGATAGCGCTGGGCCAGCTCGGCGATGTCACCCATGTCGACGTGGTCGCGGAAGCGCACGCCCTTGACCACGCGGCCATCGCGTACGTCCAGGCAGGGAATGATGCGGCGGCTCAGCATGACAACGCCTCGGCCAGGTCCAGGCGCTGCTCCAGCAGCGCCTTGCCGAGAATCGCGCCGCCACAGCCAGCGGCGCGCGATGCGGCGACGTCGGCAACATCACGGATGCCGCCAGAGGCCTGCACGGCCACACCGGGCAGCAGCGCGGACAGGTGTTCATACAGGCCGATGTTGGGCCCGGCCAGCATGCCGTCGCGGGCGATGTCGGTGCACAACAGGTGGACCATGCCGGCCTGCGCGTAGCGCTCTGCCAGTGCGTCCAGGGTCACGCCGGCATTCTCGGTCCAGCCGTGCACGGGCAGCTGCCACTGGCCCTGCGCGTCCTGACGGGCATCCAGCGCGATGGTGATGCGCTCGGCGCCGAACTCCTCCAGCCAGCCGACCACTTCATCGGGACGACGCACCGCCAGTGAGCCGACCACCACGCGGCCGGCGCCGGCGTCCAGAATGCGCGCCACATCGTCGCGGCCACGCACGCCACCACCGGTCTGCACCTGCAGCGTGGTCTGCGCGCGGATCGACGACAGCAGCGGCGCCAGCGTGTAGCCACCGGCGCGGGCCGCATCCAGATCGACCAGATGCATCCACCTTGCGCCCTGCCCGGCGAAGCCCTGTGCGCGCGGCAACGGATCATCGCCGTAGTGGGTTTCCTGCGCGTAGTCACCCTGGCGCAGCCGCACCACACGGCCATCACGGATATCCAGCGCGGGGTAGACGATGAAACTCATGCAGCAGTGCCCTCAAGGAAATTGCGCAGCATCAGCGAACCGGTATCGCCGGAGCGCTCGGGGTGGAACTGCGCGCCGAAGTAGCGGCCCTGCTCCACCACGGCGGTGAACAGGCCGCCGTGGTCGCACGCAGCAACGGTGTGGGTGTTGAGTGGCGCGGCGTAGCTGTGCACGAAGTAGGCGCTGGCGCGTTCGGGTACACCCTGCAGCAGCAGCGAGGGGCGTAGCGGCAGCAGCCGGTTCCAGCCCATGTGCGGCACCCGGATGCCACAGGCCGGCACCAGCTTGCGCACCACCCCGGGGATCAGCCCCAGCGTGTCCACGCCGGCTTCCTCGGAGCGTTCGAACAGCAGCTGCATGCCCAGGCAGATGCCCATCAACGGCACCTGCAACTGTTGCAGGGGTTCGACCAACCCCTGCGCGTGCAGGCGCTGCATGCCGGGGCCGGCAGCGCCAACGCCGGGCAGGATCACCCGCTGCGCGCCCGCCAGGCCGTCGGCGTCGCGTACCAGCCGCACGCGGGCGCCCAATCGCTCCAATGCATAGCGCACCGAACCCAGGTTGGCGCCGCCGGCATCGATCAGCGCGACATCGCTCACAGCGCCCCCTTGGTGGTAGGCAGCGCCGTGCCCTGCCGCGCCAATGCCGGCCGCAGCGCACGTGCCAGCGCCTTGAAGCAGGCCTCGACCTTGTGGTGGTCGTTGTCGCCGCGTACCTGCAGGTTGAGGTTCAGGCCGCTGGCATCGCACAGCGAACGGAAGAAGTGCGGCACCAGCTCGGTCGGCATGTCGCCCACCCGCTCGCGCTTGAACTCGCCTTCGAACACGAAATACGGGCGGCCACTGAAATCCAGTGCGGCGCTGGCCAGGGTCTCGTCCATCGGCAGGGTGAAACCGTAGCGGCCGATGCCGCGCTTGTCGCCCAGCGCCTCGCGCAGTGCCTGGCCGAGTGCAAGCCCGGTGTCCTCGATGGTGTGGTGCTCGTCGATGTGCAGGTCACCCTCGGCCTGGATGTCCAGCGCGAAGCCGCCGTGCTTGCCGATCTGTTCCAGCATGTGGTCGAAGAACGGCAGCCCGGTGTTGATGCGTGCATCGCCGGCACGGTCCAGGTCCAGTTCGACGCGGATCTTCGTCTCCTTGGTGTTGCGCTGGACCACGGCAGTACGCGGTGCATCGGCCAGCGCGTGGGCGATGCCCGGCCAGTCCCACGCGCCACCGAACTGTTCGGTGCGCAGCTGGAAGCCACGGATGTTGAGGTTGTCGGCGAACTGCAGGTCGGTGATACGGTCGCCGACCATGCCCGAGCGCGCCCAGTCGATGCTGCGGTCCTGCAGATAGGCGGTCATCAGGCCGATGCCCGGCTTGCGGGTGGGCGCGTTGTCCTGCGGCCAGCTGCAGTCCACCAGCACGTCACGGAAGGTGATGCCCTGGCTCTCAAAGATGTGCAGCATCAGGTCGTTGGGACCGTCGAAGCTGGCGCGTGGGTAGCTCTCGCTGCCCAGGCCATCCTGGTTGGTGACGATCACGAACTGGTAGCCGGCATCGCGCAGCTTCAGCAACGCCGGAATCACCTGCGGCACGAAGCGCAGCTTCTCGTAGGCGTCGATCTGGAAGTCGGCCGGCTCTTCGATGAGGGTGCCGTCGCGGTCGATGAACAGGATCGGGGTCATGCAGCGGCCCTCCGTGCCGACAACACCGCAAGCACGCGGTCATTCTCTTCCGGGCTGCCGATGCTGATACGCAGCGCATCGCCCAGCTGCGGTGCAGCGCGCTGGTCGCGCACCACCACCCCGGCTGCGAGCAGCGCATCGAACGCGGCCTGGGCATCGGCAAAGCGGACCAGCAGGTAGTTGCCGGCTGACGCGTACACGTGGCCAACACCGGGCAGGCCCGGCAAGGCTGCAAGCAGCCGCTCGCGCTCGGCGATGACGGTGGCCACGCGCTCGGCAGTGCGTGCCCGCGCGGCAGGCTGCAGGGCCTGCACCGCCAGTTCGGCACACGGTGTGGGCACCGGATAGGGCGCCTGGCAGCGTCGCAGCAGTGCAATGAGCGCCGGGGCGGCAATCAGCGTACCGATGCGCGCAGCCGCCAACGCGTGTGCCTTTGACAGCGTGCGCAGCACGGCAAGGTTGCCGTGCGCGGCCAGCAGCGTGGTCGCCGAGGGCCGCTGCGCATACTCCACGTAGGCTTCATCGACCACCACCAGCGCCTGCCCCTGCAACGCCGTTGCCACCCGCGCGATATCGGCCAGGCTGATATCGCTGCCGGCAGGGTTGGAGGGCGCACACAGAAAGACCAGCTTTGCACCCTGCGCGGTGGCGGTGGCGATCACCGCGTCCAGGTCGGCGCGCAGCCCCAGGCCATCGTCGACCAGCGGCACTTCAATCAGCAGCGCGCCCTGCAGGCGCGCGCAGACCGCGTACATGCCAAACACCGGCGGCGTGACCAGCACACCGTCGCGGCCCGGCACGCACAACGCACGCACCAGCAGGTCGATGGCTTCATCGCTGCCACGGCCGATCAGCAGCTGCTGGGGCTGTACGTCATACAGCGCAGCGAGTGCGTCACGCAGTGCACCCGGCTGCGGCTCGGGATAGCGGCGACTGCCACCGCCGGCATCGGCCGGATTGGCCCATGCCGACTCGTTGGCATTCAGCCACACATCGCCCTGCAGCGCACTGCTGCGCGCCGAGCTGTAACCGGCGAACGCCTGCAGATCCGGGCGCACCAGCGCCAGCACGTCATGGATGGCAGTACTCATGCGGCCGCCTCCATGCGCAGCGCCACCGCCCGTTCATGCGCATCCAGGCCTTCGGCGCTGGCGATGATGCGTGCGCAACCACCGATGGCGGCCAGCCCAGCGGCGGTGGCGCTCTGTACGCTGATCAGGTTCTGGAAACTGGCCACGCTGACCCCGCTGTAGGCGCGGGCCGCGCCGGCAGTGGGCAGCACGTGGTTGGTGCCACTGCAGTAGTCACCCAGCGCTTCGGGGGTGTAATCACCCAGGAACACCGAACCGGCCGCCTGTACCTGGCCGAGCCAGTCGCGCGGCTGGCGCAGGGCCAGAATCAGGTGCTCGGGTGCATAGCGGTTGCTGATCGCGAAGGCCTGCTGCAGCGATTCGACCTGGATCAAACGCGACGCCGACAATGCCTGGCGTGCGATGTCCTGGCGTGGCAGCAACGCCACCTGCCGCTCCACTTCGGCTTCCACGGCGGCCAGCATCGCGGCGTCATCGGTCAGCAGCAGCACCTGTGAATCGGGGCCGTGCTCGGCCTGCGAAAGCAGGTCGGCGGCAACGAAGGCGGGATTGGCACCGGCATCGGCAATCACCAGTACTTCCGAGGGCCCGGCCGGCATGTCGATGGCCGCCGCGCCGTCCTGTGCAATCTGCTGCTTGGCCTCGGTGACGAAGCTGTTGCCCGGCCCGAACAGCTTGTCGCAGGCCGGGATGCTGTCAGTGCCATGGGCCATCGCCGCGATCGCCTGCGCACCGCCCAGCTTGAACACGCGTTGCACGCCGGTAAGGCGCGCAGCCACCAGCACCGCCGGATCGGCGCTGCCATCCGCCCGGGGCGGCGTGCACAGCACCACCTGCGGGCAGCCGGCCAGTTGTGCCGGCACGCCCAGCATCAATGCCGTGGACGGCAGCGGCGCGCTGCCGGCCGGCACATACAGGCCGACCCGGCCGATCGGCCGCAGCATCCGCTCGCACACTACCCCGGGTGCGGTTTCCACCGCATAGCCCTGGCCCATGCCAGCCTGGTGGAAGCGCGCGATGCGCTCGGCGGCTTCAACCATGGCCCGGCGCAGCGTGGCCGGAACCGCCGCCTCGGCAGCGGCGAATTCCGCATCGGACACTTCAAACGCATCCAGCGTGACCCCGTCGAAACGTGCGGTGATCGTACGCAGCGCGTCGTCGCCCTGCGCGCGCACCTGCGCGATCAGCACGGCGACGGCGTCGCGGGTCTGCTGTGCCACGGCCTGCACCGGACGGGTCAGTGCCGCATCGCGTGCGGCGTCATCAAGTTGTGACCAGATCAGACGATTCATGCCAGCGACCGCTCCACGCTCAACACCATCAACCCCTGGGCACCGGCGCGCTCCAGTTCTTCCATGCGCTGCCAGGTCAACGGACCGGGGCACATGGTCTGCAGGCGCAGAGCGCCGCCATCGGCTGGCAAACGCACCAACGGCTCGGCATCGGCCAGCAGTTGTGCCAGTACGTCCACGCGGTCCTCGGCAGCGCGGAACATCAGCAGCTTGCGATCCTGGCGCTGCACCACACCATCGAGGCGTCGCAGCAGCATGCTGCGCAGGGCGCCACGGGCGTCATCCGGCGCACGCACCGCCCCGGCCAGTACCGCTTCGCTGTCCAGCAGGTTGTGCACCGGCGCCAACTGGTTCGCACGCAGCGTGGCACCGCTGGAAACCAGGTCGCAGATCAGGTCGGCGGTGCCCAGCCGCGGGGCGATCTCGACCGAACCGGACAGTTCAACCACCTGCGCGGCAACGCCCTGCTCGTCCAGCCATTGCTTGAGAATGGCCGGGTAACTGGTGGCGATGCGGGTACCGGCCAGTTGCGCCGGTCCCTGCCATTGCCAGTCCTCCGGCACGGCCAGCATCAGCCGGCACTGGCCGAAGCCCAGCCCGCGCAGCGCCTGGTAGGCATCGGGCAGGCCGATCTGGCGGCGCGCGGCGGCCTGTTCGTCCAGCTCGTTGCGGCCGACGATGCCGAGGTCGCAGACGCCATCGGCAATCAGGCCGGGAATGTCGTCGTCGCGCACCAGCAGCAGGTCCACCGGCAGCGATTCGCCGTAGCAGAACAGCTTGTCGCGGCTCTCGCGCCAGCTCAGGCCACAGGCACTGAGCAGGTTGCGGGCGGGCTCGGCCAGCCGGCCACTCTTCTGGATGGCGATACGCAGCCGGTCTCGCGCCGGCGCTGCCTGGGTTGCACTCATGGGGGAGGTCTCGAAGTTCGGAACGGGGCGCAGGTCAGCGCGAAGCAAGGCGGTCGATGGCAGCGGCATAGCCTCGATGGCCATGTTCGAGCGTGCGTGCCACCCGTCCGGTGGTGGTCACGCTGACCCCGGTGCGCTCGTGGATCTCGCGGTACGGCACGCCTTGCTGCAGCAGCGGCACCACCTTCCAGCGGTCGGCCATGGCCTCCAGCTCGGCCGGGGTGCAGAGGTCACGCAGGAAAGCCTCGACCTGCTCCGGCTCGCGCAGGGCGGCAAAGGCCTCGGCCAGGGCTTGCAGGTCGGCCTTCGGGTCTTTGGCGGTGATGTCGGGACGGGCTTTCACGGGCAGGGTTCTTGCATCAATGTAATAGCGTGTTAGTACATTAACGCATTCTTGCGCAGTGCGTCAAATCGTGGGTTGGGTGGGGGGTACGGCAGGGCTGCGCCCTGCACCCGCAGAGGCAACAGCCGGAGCAACGGCGAAAGCTGGTTTCCCGAGGATTGGCGGGATGGATCCGGTTGAGGGGGGCGCTGCAAGTACGTCCATGTAAGCTCGGTCGCCGCATCCATGCGGCTCACGCCCCCTCAACCGGACCCACCCCGCCTTCGACAGTTGGCCGCGATCTGCTGGATCTCGCTGGGAAAGTGATCGAGAACGGCTTTTGTAGAGTCGAGCCATGCTCGACTGCTCTTGGTCCAGAAACGCAAAACGCCCACCAGGGGTGGGCGCTCTGCTTTGGAATCACTACGTTGGCGGCGCTCAGGGCAGGCAGCGCGCCTCGGCCTGCAGCGCTCCGCGCCGCAGGCATTCGCCGAACAGGCTGCCCTGCCGGCTCGGCAGGGACTGGATGTTCTGCAACGCGCCCACGCCCGCCGGGCACTTCCTCGCGGCCAGGGCCTGCAGGTCATCCTCCAGCTGCGCGCGGTCGATCACGTGGCAGCGATCGACCTGTAGCCGGTAGTGCGCCGGCCCGATCCGCGTGCTGTGCAACGCCGGATCGCTCTGGCAGCCCGCCAGCAGGAGCACACCTAGCACCCCTGCGGCGGCATGCTTCACACCATCACCCGGGACTGCTCCAGCTCGACCTGCAGGGTGCTGGCCAGCTCGTCGCGCGACACTTCGAACTGCTGCTCGCGCTGCAGATCCTTCACCGCTACCACGCCACGCGCCAGCTCATCCTCACCGGCCAGCACCACGAAGCGGATGCCGGCCTTGGCCGCGTACTGGAACTGCTTGCCGATCTTCTTCGGTTCCATCTGCACTTCGGTGTTGATGCCACCGGCACGCAGGCGCCGGGCAATATCCAGCGATTCGGGCATGCCCTGCTCGTCCATCAGCGCCACCAGCGCCTGCACGCTGCTGGCCTCGATGCCATCGATCAGGCCGGCCTCGCGCAGTTGCCAGAACAGGCGCGACAGGCCGATGGAAATGCCCACGCCCGGCAGCTTGGACTTGCTGTAATGGCTGGCCAGATCTTCATAACGCCCGCCGGAACAGATCGAACCGATCTGCGGGTGGTCGGTCAGCGTGGTCTCGTAGACAGTGCCGGTGTAGTAATCCAGGCCGCGGGCAATGGAGAAGTTCAGGCAGTACGCACTTTCCGGCACGCCCAGCGCGTGCACCAGCTGCAGTACCTCGCGCAGCTCGGAAACGCCGGTGCGCAGGATCTCCGAAGCGCCGGCATCGGCTTCCAGCGCGGCCAGCTGCGCCAGCGCATCGGCGTGGCCCTTCGAACGTACGGCGACGAAAGCCAGGATCTTCTCGACCTGTTCGGCCGGAATGCCGAAGCCCTCGCCCACCAGCGTCTCGCGCACGTAGTCGGCGCCGCGCTTGTCCAGCTTGTCCACTTCGCGCAGCACCGCCAGCTGGCGCTCGCCTTCGGCCACGCCCAGGCTCTCGAAGTAACCGCGCAGCAGGTTGCGGTTGTTCAGCTGGATGCTGAAATCACCGATGCGCAGTTCCGAGAACACCGCATGGATCACCGCCAGCACTTCGGCGTCGTAGCGCACGCTCAGGCTGTCCTTGCCGATCACATCGATGTCGCACTGGTAGAACTCCCGGAAGCGGCCGCGCTGGGCGCGCTCGCCACGGTACACGCGCTGCATCTGGTAGCGGCGGAACGGGAAGGTCAATTCGTGTTCGTGCTCGGCCACGTAACGTGCCAGCGGCACGGTCAGGTCGAAGCGCAGCGCCATTTCCGGCAGCGAACGATCCCCCGCTTCGGCCGCATTGGCCAGCGCGCCGGTGGACTGCACGAAGTACACCTGGCGTTCGGTTTCGCCGCCGGATTTGGTCAGCAGCACGTCAGACAGCTCGAACACCGGCGTTTCCACCGGCAGGAACCCGAAGCGCTCGTAGTTGCGGCGGATGACATCCAGCATGCGCTGGAAGGCAATCTGCTCGCGCGGCAGCAGTTCAAGGGTGCCGGGCGGGGTACGGGGCTTGATCACGGGCGGAACTCCTGCGGGAACGGGAACGTGGGAGGGGGCGACATTCTAGCGCCCCGCATCGCGTGGCCGTGGAATTCAGGGTCCAACGGCCGCTTGAAGTATCATAAAGCCCTCCCCCGCCCGCGATACGCCCACGCAACATGTCCCGGCCTTCCGGCGCTCCGCCCGAAATCAACGATCCCGCCGTGCCTTCGTGCACCACGCTGGACTGCCTGCGCTGCTCGGTGCGCCACCTTGCGGTCTGCTCGGCGCTGTCGCCCGATGAAGTGCAGGCGCTCGAACAGGTCACTGTTTCGCAGCAGGTGGCCATGGGCGGCACCCTGGCCCGCAGCGGCGAAGAGCGCCAGCATGTCTATACATTGACTGCCGGTGCGCTGCGCCTGGTGCGCACGCTGGCCGATGGCCGCCGCCAGATCAATGGCTTCGTGCTGCCCGGCGATTATCTGGGGCTGAGTGGCAGCGACCACCATCGGCACGATATCGAAGCGATCGCCGACAGCCGGGTGTGCCGCGTCGCGCTGCCGCAGATGAAGGGCCTGCGTGGCCGCTTCCCGCACCTTGAGCGCAAGCTGCTGCAGCGTGCCTGCCAGGAACTGGACGCCGCGCAGGATGCCGCGCTGGCGCTGGCGCGCCTGCAGCCGGCCGAAAAGCTGGCCGACTTCCTGCTGCGCCTGGCGGCGCGCGAAGCCAAGCTGGGCGGTGATGGCCTGCGGGTGTCGCTGCCGATGGGCCGTGGCGATATCGCCGACCACCTGGGGCTGACGATGGAAACCGTCAGCCGCACCTTCACCAAGCTGCGCCAGCAGGGCCTGATCGCCCTGCCCCATCTGAACGTGGTGGAGATCCTCGACGAGGATGGACTGCGTGCGCTGGCCGGTGAAGGGTTGGGCTGACTCCGCTGCGCTCGCCGGGGCATGGCCCGGGCGGGCCCGCTTGTTTGGCCTAGGTATCGGCCGGGCCCTGCCCGCGCGCACATGTCTACACAAAACCCCCCCGGCGCCCCC
>NZ_JBRRDR010000056.1:0-26301 GCF_056759755.1 Stenotrophomonas sp. STEN046 | reverse complement strand
GGGGGGGCGGGGGGGTGGCCGGCTCGCCCGCTGGGCCGCGCACCGCCCCCGCGTCCGCGCGCTGGGCGGCCGCCGCCCCCCCCCCCCCCCCCCCCCCCCCCCCCCCGCCAACCCAACAGACAACTCAGAGCCGGCTGTGGCTGTCGCTGTTTCCTCGGCCTCTGCAGGTGCAGGGCGCAGCCCTGCCAGAACAACCCCTTGATTTCGGGACAATCACCCCTACCCCTTGGGCAGACCGCACGCGCTTGCGCTGCACGCACATGGAGCCCGACCCGATGACCGAAACCGTCCAGACCGAAACCCTTGGCTTCCAGACCGAAGTCAAGCAGCTGCTGCAGCTGATGATCCACTCGCTGTATTCCAACAAGGAGATCTTCCTGCGCGAGCTGGTCTCCAATGCCGCCGACGCCGCCGACAAGCTGCGCTTCGAAGCGCTGACCCAGCCGGCCCTGCTGGAAGGTGACAGCGAGCTGCGCGTGCGCGTCAGCTTCGACCCCGCCGCCCGCACCATCACCATCGAAGACAACGGCATCGGCATGAGCCGTGCCGAAGCGATCGCCCACCTCGGCACCATCGCCAAGTCCGGCACCGGCGATTTCCTGCGCCAGCTGTCCGGCGACCAGAAGAAGGATTCGCAGCTGATCGGCCAGTTCGGCGTCGGCTTCTACAGCGCCTTCATCGTTGCCGACGAAGTGGAAGTGACCTCGCGCCGCGCCGGCCTGGCCGCAGGCGAAGGCGTGCGCTGGACCTCGCGCGGTGAAGGCGACTTCGATGTCGCCACCATCGACAAGGCAGACCGCGGCACCCGCATCGTGCTGCACCTGAAGGACGGCGAGCACGACTTTGCCGACGGTTGGCGCCTGCGCAGCATCCTCAAGAAGTACTCCGACCATATCGGCCTGCCGATCCAGATGCCCAAGGAAGACGCCGAAGAAGGCGCCGCCGTCGAGTGGGAGACCGTCAACCGCGCCAGCGCGCTGTGGACCCGCCCGCGCACCGAGA
Source organism: Stenotrophomonas sp. STEN046 (assembly GCF_056759755.1). Taxonomy (NCBI): domain Bacteria; kingdom Pseudomonadati; phylum Pseudomonadota; class Gammaproteobacteria; order Lysobacterales; family Lysobacteraceae; genus Stenotrophomonas; species Stenotrophomonas sp. STEN046. The sequence goes on along the minus strand of NZ_JBRRDR010000056.1, from coordinate 25,299 downwards.
TCAGCGATTCGGAATACACCGAGTTCTACAAGCATGTGGCGCATGACCACAGCGACCCGCTGGCGTGGAGCCACAACAAGGTCGAAGGCAAGCTCGAGTACACCTCGTTGTTGTACGTGCCGGGCCGTGCGCCGTTCGACCTGTACCACCGCGATGCGCCCAAGGGCCTGAAGCTGTACGTGCAGCGCGTGTTCGTGATGGACCAGGCCGAGCAGTTCCTGCCGCTGTACCTGCGCTTCATCAAGGGCGTGGTCGATTCCAACGACCTGTCGCTGAATGTCTCGCGCGAGATCCTGCAGTCCGGCCCGGTCATCGACTCGATGAAGGCCGCGCTGACCAAGCGCTCGCTGGACATGCTGGAGAAGCTGGCCAACGACAAGCCCGAGCAGTACGCCGCCTTCTGGAAGGAATTCGGCCAGGTGCTGAAGGAAGGTCCGGCCGAGGACTACAACAACCGCGAGAAGGTCGCTGGCCTGCTGCGTTTTGCCTCCACCCGTGGCGACGGCGATGCACAGAGCGTGTCGCTGGCCGACTACATCGGCCGCATGGCCGAAGGCCAGGACAAGATCTACTACCTGACCGGCGAGAGCTACAGCCAGGTGCGCAACAGCCCGCATCTGGAGGTGTTCCGCAAGAAGGGCATCGAGGTCCTGCTGCTGACCGATCGCATCGACGAGTGGCTGATGGGCTACCTGACTGATTTCGACGGCAAGGGCTTTGTCGACATCGCCCGTGGCGATCTGGACCTGGGTGCGCTGGAAAGCGAAGCCGACAAGCAGGAGCAGGAAGCCGCAGCCAAGGACAAGCAGGGCCTGGTCGAGCGCTTGAAGAGCGTGCTGGGCGATGACGTGGCCGAAGTGCGCGTGTCACACCGACTGACCGATTCGCCGGCGGTACTGGCCATCGGCGAGCAGGATCTGGGCCTGCAGATGCGCCAGATCCTGGAAGCGAGCGGGCAGAAGGTGCCCGACAGCAAGCCGGTGCTGGAAATCAACCCGGGCCACCCGCTGATCGCCAAGCTCGATGCCGAGGCCGATGGCGCACGCTTCGATGACCTGGGCCGGGTGCTGTTCGACCAGGCCGCGCTGGCCGCCGGTGACAGCCTGAAGGACCCGGGTGCCTACGTGGCACGGTTGAACAAGCTGCTGCTGGAACTGTCAGCCTGACCAATGCCGGGATCGCCCGGCCCGGCGGGTGCCAACCTCTGGTTGGCACCGCCATTGCCCCGGTAGATGCCAACCTTGGTTGGGGCTTGAAAAGCTGCCGAGCAGGGCTTGACTGCAAAAGCGTGCCAACCAAGGTTGGCACCTACCAGAGCCGGTCGGGTCAGGCCTGCCGGTCCAGCAGCGTTCCCAGCATCTGGTCCTCACGGCGGAGCACCGTGGCGTTGGCGGCGAAGACCAGCACCTCGGCCTTTGCTGCCAGCAGATCCCCCAGCGGCGCGGTCGGATCGCCGGTACCGCCGGTCACCCTGGCCTCCACCCCGCCCTGTGCTGCCGCACTACGTTGCAGCTGCAGGCGGCCCGCCTCCGGCGTCGTTGCGTTGGCCACGTTGTGCGCGGCCACCTGCACGCCCTGCTGGGCCGCACGCATCCCGCTCAGGGCAATTCCGGTTACACCATTCATCGGGGGTCTCACAGGCCACCCAGCGCAGCCCACCGAACCGGTTATCGGCCCGGCAACTGCGACCTTGAGTCCACGCCGGCCTTACGGGCCCGGGTGGTAGCATATCCCTCTGATTTCAGCGCCTTTTGCCAATGCTCAGTTTTTTCCGCCGCAAGAAGCCCCAGGACGCCGCCACACCGGACGCGCCCAAGACCCAGCACTACTCGGCTGAAGAGCTGGCCGCGGCGTTCCCGTCGGCCGCGCCGCCCGAGGTGGCCCCGCCCACACCGGTAGCGCCGCCGCCGGTGGAAGCCCCTGCACCGGCAGCCACTGACCAGGCCGTTGCGCCCGCAGCGCCAGCGGCCCCGGCCGCGGCACAGGAAGCCCTCCCGGAGGCCGCACCGGAACGCGTGCTGGCGCCGGAAGACTTCGAGGCCGAGGCACTTGCCGCTGCCGCCGTACTCGCGCCGCTGGCACCGGTGATTCCGGCGCCGGAACCGGCGACGCCTGCCATCGACCTGCCCGTGCTGGTCGACGCCGAACCGGCCCCTGCCGGCAAGCCCGGCTGGCGTGAGCGGTTGCGCAACAGCGCATTCGCCCGCAGCTTCGGCGGCTTGTTCTCGCGCAATCCCAAGCTCGACGACGACCTGCTGGATGAGATCGAAACCGCGCTGCTGACCGCCGACGTTGGCGTCGCCGCCACCACCGACCTGATTGACGACCTGCGCAAGCGCATGAAGGCACGCGAGTTCATCGATGCCAACGCGCTGCTGGCCGCACTGCGCGCGGACCTGATCGCAATCCTGCAGCCGGTCGCCAAGCCGCTGCTGATCGACCGCAACGCCAAGCCTTTCGTGGTGCTCACCGTCGGCGTCAACGGCGTCGGCAAGACCACCACCATCGGCAAGCTTGCAAAGCGCTTCAAGGACGACGGCCACAGCCTGATGCTGGCGGCCGGCGACACCTTCCGCGCTGCCGCCGTGGCCCAGCTGCAGATCTGGGGCGAGCGCAATGGCGTGGCCGTGGTCGCCCAGGGCCAGAATGCCGATGCCGCTTCGGTAGCCTACGACGCGCTGCAGGCCGGCAAGGCGCGCGGCACTTCGGTGCTGATCGCCGATACCGCCGGCCGCCTGCACACCCAGTCCGGGCTGATGAACGAACTGGGCAAGATCCGCCGCGTGCTCGGCAAGATCGATGCGACCGCACCGCACGAAGTGCTGATGGTGATCGATGGCACCACCGGCCAGAACGCGCTGTCGCAGCTGCGCCAGTTCAATGCCGCCGTACAGGTGACCGGCCTGGTGGTGACCAAGCTGGACGGCACCGCCAAGGGCGGCGTGGTGTTCGCGCTGGCGCGCGAATTCGGCATTCCGATCCGTTTCGCCGGCATCGGCGAGCGTCCGGAAGACCTGCGCGTTTTCGATCCGGAAGCCTTCGTCGACGCGTTGCTGCCGGAAGCGCTGGGCGCCTGATACGCCGCGCAGCCACGCATGGCGTGGCTCTACTGCGCCCTGGTAGAGCCCCCCCCGGCCGGCGACTGAAGTAGAGCCACCCCATGGGTGGCTGTCTCCCAGGAGTACCCATGCCCCGCCAGCCTGACGCCAGCGCCACTACATCCGGCAAGGACAGCTTCGTCGGCCGCCTGCTGCACTGGTTCGACGACCACGGCCGCCATGACCTGCCCTGGCAGCACCCACGCAGTCCATACCGCGTGTGGCTGTCGGAGATCATGCTGCAGCAGACCCAGGTGGCCACGGTCATCGGCTACTTCCAGCGCTTCCTGCAGCACTTCCCGACCCTGCCCGACCTTGCCGCCGCCAGCAATGACGCGGTGATGGCACAGTGGGCGGGGCTGGGCTACTACGCCCGTGCGCGCAACCTGCATGCCGCCGCCAAGCGTTGTGTTGAGCTGCACGACGGCGAGCTGCCGCGTGATTTCGACGCGCTGCATGCGCTGCCGGGAATCGGCCGCAGCACTGCCGGCGCCATCCTCAGCCAGGCCTGGAATGATCCGTTCGCGATCCTCGACGGCAACGTCAAGCGCGTCCTCAGCCGCTACCACGGCGTCGAAGGCTTCCCCGGCCTGCCGGCCATCGAGAAACAGCTCTGGGCGCTGGCCGAGGCTCACGTCGCGCAGGTGCCTGACGGGCGCATGGCCGACTACACCCAGGTCCAGATGGATCTGGGCGCGACCGTGTGCAGCCGCGCAAAACCCGCCTGCGTGATCTGTCCGCTGCAGCACAACTGCGTGGCACGCCGCGAGGGTCGCACCGCCGAACTGCCCACCGCCAAGCCGAGCAAGGCGCTGCCGGAGCGGGAAGCGGTTGCCTTGTTACTGCGCGATGCCCAGCAACGCGTGCTGCTGCAGAAGCGGCCCGATACCGGCATCTGGGCACAGCTGTGGACACTGCCGCAGGCCGACGCCGGCGGCGAGCTGCAGGATTGGTTCGACACCCACGTTGAAGGCTCGCTGGAAGACGCCGAGGAACTGCCGGTGCTGCAGCACACGTTCAGCCACTACAAGCTGCACCTGCAGGTTCTTTCGCGGCAGGTGCACGGCCTGCGCGTGGAAGAACCCACGCTGCGCTGGGTCGGCGCCGCAGAACTGGCCACCCTGGGGCTGCCAGCCCCCATCCGTAAACTGCTTGATGGCGAGCCCATCAAGGCCCGCAGGCGAACGTCTGCAAAACCCCGAAACCACGAGTGAGTGCCATGCCCCGAACCGTCTTCTGCCAGTACGAACAACGTGATGCCGAGGGTCTCGACTTCGTGCCCTACCCCGGTGAACTGGGCCAGCGCATCTTTGGCCACATCGGCAAGCCGGCGTGGGCAGCGTGGTTGGCGCACCAGACCATGCTGATCAATGAAAACCGGCTGTCGCCGCGCAAGCCGGAGCACCGCGCGCTTCTGGAAACGGAACTGGTCAAGTTCCTGTTCGAGAAGGATGCGGAGAAGCCAGCCGGCTTCACCCCGGAAGCCTGACCTGCCGGCTGCGCCGGGCATGGCCCGGCGCTACCGGTTTACTTCCCGGATTCCTCGCGCTCCTGCACCTGCGCCTGGCGCAATTCCTTCTCCTGCGCACGCAGCGATTTGACGTCCAGCTTGCGGATGGTCTTGATGAAGCACGGCATGCGTGGCCCGCCGGCAGCGTCGCGCACCAGCACCTTGTCGAACGGTACCGAGACCCGGCCCATCTGGCTGGTCAGGCCGATCGCCGGTGCATAGGAGAGGTCCGGGCAGGGCCCGCTCAACTCCAGCAGATAGGCTTCGCTGGGCCGGGTCCAGACCGCCAACGCGCTGTCGCCCAGTTCGCTCCAGCCATTGAGGGTGCCGAAGAACTGCATGTCCTTCTGCGGCGCGCCGGCATGCGCGCGGTACAGCTCCAGCTTCTCGGCGCTGCCCAGGCGGCCGGTGGTGGCACAGCCCGCCAGGGCCAGACACAGCCCGGCAATCAGCAACGGGGTCTTCATGGCGATCTCCACAGGGGAACCGCGTCGATCATGCACCTATGCGGGTGGCGCCGGCGCGACGGCGGGCGGCCCGATTCAGCCGCCGGTCGGCGGTGCCTGGCCAGGCCGCGGTAGTCGCCAACCCTGGTTGGCGCTTGCCCTGCAGAAGCAGCCGACCAAGGTAGCTTCTACCAAAGCGGGCCCAGCACCTCAGACGTCGGCGTGTGCCAACGCATGCAGGCGCCCTTCGCGCAGCTCCAGCACCCGGTCCAGGCGTCGCGCTAGGCTGCGGTCGTGGGTGACCAGCACCAGGCTGGTATGCCGCGCGCGGTTGAGCTCCAGCATCAGCTCGAACACCGTCGCAGCCGTGCGGTCGTCGAGGTTGCCGGTGGGTTCATCGCCCAGCACGCAGGCCGGATGATTCACCAGTGCACGCGCCACAGCGGCACGCTGGCGCTCGCCGCCAGACAGTTCGCCAGGCTTGTGATCCAGCCGATGGCCGAGGCCGACCGATTCCAGCAACGCGGTCGCGCGGCTGCTGGCTTCGGCTGCGGCGGTACCGGCCAGCATCACCGGCATCATCACGTTTTCCAGCGCGGTGAATTCCGGCAGCAGGTGATGGAACTGGTACACAAAGCCCAGCGCCTGGTTGCGCAGCAGGCCGCGCGCGGTATCGGACAGCGCGGACATGCGCTGGCCGGTGACGTACACCTCGCCCGCCGTCGGCGTGTCCAGCCCGCCCAGCAGGTGCAGCAACGTGCTCTTGCCAGCGCCGGAGGCGCCGATGATCGCAACCGTCTCACCGGCCGTCACCGTCAGGTCCAGGCCATTGAATACCGGGGTCTGCATGCGCCCTTCGGCGTAGGTCTTGCCCAGCCCTTCGGCGCGGATCACTTCATCGCCGCGATTGAAGACCTTATTCATAACGCAGGGCCTCCGCCGGCTGGGTGCGTGCTGCCCGCCAGGCGGGATACAAAGTGGCCAGGAAGCTCATCAGCAGCGCGATCAGGGTGATCACCACGATGTCGCCGGTCTGCATGTCGGTCGGCAGACCGGTGATGTAGTAGACATCCTCCGGCAGCAGCTTGACCTTGAACACCGACTCGATGGCGCCAAGGATGCGCTCCAGGTTGAGGGTCAGGGTGATGCCGCCGATCAGCCCGGCCAGGGTGCCGAAGATGCCGATCAGCGAACCCTGCACCATGAATACCTGCATCACCCCGCCCGGGGTCAGGCCCAGCGTGCGCAGGATCGCGATGTCAGCCTGCTTGTCGGTGACCAGCATCACCTGCGAAGACACCAGGTTGAAGGCGCCCATGGCGATGATCAGCGAGAGCAGGATGCCCATCACCACTTTCTCCATGCGCAGCGAGTGATACAGGTTGGCGTTCTGCTGGGTCCAATCGCTGACCCGGTACGCACCGCCAAGGTTCTGCGCCAGGTCCACGCCCACTTCCAGCGAGCGGTCCATGTCGTGCAGCTTCAGGCGCACACCGGTGGCACCGTCCGAGCGCAGCACGCGCTCGAGGTCTTTCATGTTGGCAAAGCCGACGCCACGGTCGACCTCGTTGTAGCCGGCTTCGAATATGCCGCTGACCGTGAACCGTTTCATCCGTGGCACCGCGCCCGCCGGCGTGCCCTGCACTTCGGCGAAGGTCACCAGCACCTGGTCACCGACATCCACGCCCAGCCAGATCGCCAGCTCCTTGCCCAGCAGCAGGTTGAAGCTGCCCGGCTTGATGCTGTCGTAGCTGCCCTTGGTGACCTTCTGATCGATCACCGACACCTTCGGCTCAAGCGCCGGGTCGATGCCCTGGATGATCGCGCCCTGCACCCGCGGGCCGCTGATCATCGACTGGATCTCGATGTACGGCGCGGCACCGGCCACGCGCGGGTCCTTGCTGGCCACGTCGACCACACGCATCCAGTCCGGCATCGGCTCGCCGTCCCGGCTGATGGTGGTATGGGCCGTCATCTGCAGCAGGCGACTGCGGATTTCCTTCTGGAAACCGCTCATCACCGCCAATGTGGTGATCAGCACCGTCACCCCGAGCGCGATGCCCAGGATCGATGCCATCGAAATGAAGGAGATGAAGCCGTTGCGGCGCTTGGCGCGCAGGTAGCGCAGGCCAATGGCCACGGGAATGGGTTTGAACATGCAGGCACGCCGGTCGATTCAGCCTATGGTGCCACCGACCGGGGCCGACGGGAAACGGCACGTGCAGCCACGGCCAGTCGCAGTTCACGTCGTTGCCCGCGATCGAGCACGTCCGGCCAGAACAACAGCCGTCGACGGCGGCGTCCTTCACGCCAGTGCAGCAGCAGCCAGGGCCCGCGCACCACCAGCCGCGGCTCGGCAATGTCCTGCGCGCGCACCCGCAGCGCATCCGGCAATGGCGGCAGTTCCAGCAGCACCGGCGGCCGCCGCAGGCGCCAGACCAGCTCTGCCAGGCCAAGCACGCAGACCGCGATCAGTACCGGCATCCGCTGCGTGGACGGCAGGTCCGAGGCGCGCAGCAGCCACGGAACGGCCAGCAGCACGCTCAACTGCGCGCCAGCCTGCAGCCGCGAGGGGCGCCACTCAAGGCTTGAGGGCGAGGATCTTCTGCATGAGGGGGATGGCGTGCGCATGCGGGCAGGTCTCGTAACCCATGAACCAGCGCCACAACTTATCGTCCTCGCAATCGAGCAGGAACAGGAAAACCTCGCGCTCGTCGGTGGGTGCGCTGCTCCATTCGCGGTCCAGGTAGCGACCGAACAACTGGTCCAGCTCGCGCATGCCGCGGCGGCAGCGCCAGCGCAGCTTCTTCAACAGGACGTCTTCTTCCATCGTGCTTCTCCAGATACAGCAAAGCCACGCATGGCGTGGCTTTGCCGAGGTGGTGCAGCCACGCAGCGCGTGGCTCTACCAGGTACTGCCGGGCCTGATCAGGCGCGGCGTTCCATCATCAGCTTCTTGATCTCGGCAATCGCCAGCGCCGGGTTCAGGCCCTTCGGGCAGGTCCGCGCGCAGTTCATGATGGTGTGGCAGCGATACAGCTTGAACGGATCTTCCAGGTCATCCAGGCGCGCACCGGTGTCTTCATCGCGCGAGTCGATGATCCAGCGGTAGGCCTGCAGCAGGATCGCCGGGCCCAGGTAACGCTCGCCGTTCCACCAGTAGCTCGGGCAGCTGGTCGAGCAGCAGGCGCACAGGATGCACTCGTACAGGCCGTCCAGCTTCTTGCGGTCTTCCGGCGACTGCAGGCGCTCACGGTCCGGCGGTGCCGGGGTCTGGGTGCGGATCCACGGCTTGATCGAGGCGTACTGCGCGTAGAAGTGGGTCAGGTCCGGGACTAGGTCCTTGACCACGTTCATGTGCGGCAGCGGGTAGATCGGCACTTCCTTCTTGCCGCAGTCCGAGATGGCGCGGGTGCAGGCCAGGGTGTTGGTGCCGTCGATGTTCATCGCGCACGAACCACAGATACCTTCGCGGCAGGAGCGGCGGAAGGTCAGGGTCGGATCGATCTCGTTCTTGATCTTGATCAGCGCGTCCAGGACCATCGGGCCGCAGGCGTCCAGATCGACATCATAGGTATCGGTACGCGGGTTGCTGTCGTCGTCCGGACTCCAGCGGTAGATCTTGAAGGTGCGCACGTTCTTGCCGCCGGTCTTGGCGGGGAAGTGCTGGCCCTTCGTGATCTTTGAATTCTTGGGGAGTGAAAACTCGGCCATGGCTGCTCTCGTTGGCTCAGGCGGCCCGCGCCCGAAGGCGCGGATTGCATGTTAGGCGGGGTCGGATCAGTACACGCGCGGCTTCGGCGGCACAACGGACACGTCATCGGTCAACGTGTACATGTGCACCGGACGGTAGTCGAAGCTGCACTTGCCCTTCTCGTCCACGCTGACCAGGGTGTGCTTCTGCCAATTGACGTCGTCGCGGTCCGGGAAGTCCTCGTGCGCATGTGCGCCACGGCTTTCCTTGCGCTGCTCGGCCGAGTTGATCGTCGCCACCGCGTTCAGCAGCAGGTTGTTCAGCTCGTAGGTCTCGATCAGGTCCGAGTTCCAGACCAGCGAACGGTCGGAGACCTTCACGTCCTGGAACGAGTCGAAGATCTTGTCCATCTTCTCGCAGCCTTCCTTCAGCGTCTGGCTGGTGCGGAAGACAGCGGCGTCGGCCTGCATGGTGCGCTGCATGCGATCGCGGATGACCGAGGTCGGGGTATCGCCATCGGCGTAACGCAGCTTGTCGAGCAGGCCCAGCGCCTTGTCGCAGGCATCGGCCGGCAGGGTCTTGTGCGCCGCGCCCGGGGTGATGGTCGCGGCGCAGCGGTTGGCCACCGCGCGACCGAACACCACCAGGTCCAGCAGCGAGTTCGAGCCCAGGCGGTTGGCACCATGCACCGACACGCAGGCGGCTTCGCCGATCGCGTACAGGCCCGGAATGACCGCATCGGGGTTCTCGCCGTCCTTGCGTACCACTTCGCCGTGGTAGTTGGTCGGAATGCCGCCCATGTTGTAGTGCACGGTCGGGATCACCGGAATCGGCTGCTTGTGCACGTCGACGCCAGCGAAGATGCGGGCGCTTTCGGCAATGCCCGGCAGCTTGTCGTCGATCACGCCCGGGCCGAGGTGGGTCAGGTCGAGCAGGATGTGATCCTTGTGCTCGCCGACGCCGCGGCCTTCGCGGATCTCGATGGTCATCGAACGGCTGACCACGTCGCGCGACGCCAGATCCTTGTAGTGCGGTGCGTAGCGCTCCATGAAGCGCTCGCCGCTGCTGTTGCGCAGGATGCCGCCTTCACCGCGGACACCCTCGGTGATCAGGCAGCCGGCGCCGTAGATGCCGGTCGGGTGGAACTGCACGAACTCCATGTCCTGCATGGCGATGCCGGCACGCATGGCCAGGCCGCCACCGTCGCCGGTGCAGGTGTGCGCCGAGGTGGCGCTGAAGTAGGCGCGGCCGTAGCCGCCGGTGGCCAGCACCACGCCCTGGGCGCGGAACAGGTGCAGCGTGCCGTCGGACATGTCCAACGCCAGCACGCCGCGGCAGGCACCTTCGTCATCGAAGATCAGGTCGAGTGCGAAGTACTCGATCATGAAGCGCGCATCGTGCTTCAGCGACTGCTGGTACAGCGTGTGCAGCATCGCGTGGCCGGTACGGTCGGCCGCCGCGCAGGTACGCTGCGCCGCCGGGCCTTCGCCGTACTGGGTGGTCATGCCACCGAACGGACGCTGGTAGATCTTGCCCTCGGCGGTGCGCGAGAACGGCACGCCGTAATGCTCGAGTTCGATGATCGCCGGAATCGCTTCACGGCACATGTACTCGATGGCGTCCTGGTCGCCCAGCCAGTCCGACCCCTTGATGGTGTCGAAGAAGTGGTAACGCCAGTCATCCTCGCCCATGTTGCCGAGTGCGGCGGAGATACCGCCCTGGGCGGCAACGGTGTGCGAACGGGTCGGGAAGACCTTGGTCAGGCACACGGTCTGCAGGCCCTTGGCGGCCAGGCCGAACGTGGCACGCAGGCCAGCGCCGCCGGCGCCCACCACGACCATGTCGTACTTGTGTTCGGTGATCTTGTAAGCGGACATCTAGTCTTGATTCCTGTCTTGGTGCCTGGGCTCAGGCAACGCCGAGGGCGATGCGGCCCACCGCAAACACACTGACGATCATGCCGAGCACGGCAACGAACTTCACCGCAGTCTGCAGCACCAGGGCCAGCAGCGATTCGTGGATGTAGTCCTCCAGCACGACCTGCAGGCCGAGCTGGGCGTGCCAGAACATCGCGATCAGCAGGCCGATCAGCGGCACCGCGTTCCACGGCTTGGCGATCGCGGCCGTGGCGGTCACGTAATCCGAGCCCAGCAGGCCCAGCACGAACACCAGGAACCAGATGCCCAGTACGACCAGGGCGGCTGCGGTCAGGCGCTGATGCACGAAATGCTCGGTGCCGGTCTTGGCCGAACCCAGACCGCGCACACCCTTCAGCGGGGTACGGAACTTGCTCACGCGGCACCTCCGAACATCACATAGGCCCACACCGCCAGGGTGATCACCAGGCTGCCGATGACCGACATCCAGCTGCTGCGGATGAAGGTGGCGATGCGGAAGCCGATGGCGAAGTCCTGCACGATATGGCGGATGCCATTGCACAGGTGATAGGCGAACGACCATGTCCACGCGAACAGGAACACGCGGCCATACCAGGCCCCGGCATGGCCGGTGAAGCAGTTCCAGGATTCGGGCCCCATCATCAGAGCCAACAGGCCTCCGGCGATGATGAGGGCACCAACAGACAGAAAGACGCCAGTGGCTCGATGCAGGATCGAGGTGGCCATCTGAATCTGCCAGCGATACACCTGAAGGTGCGGAGAAAGGGGACGTTGTCTGGTCGCCATTCGCTGGGCTCGTTGTCTCGGCTGGGCGGCATGATGCCGCGTTGGCTCAATGCTGGATCAGAAATCGATGCAGCGTCCGTTTTTTTCCCAATCGCCGTACCGCACCGGATCAAGTCCGCCGCGGCCACCGAATTCTTCTTCCACATCGGGTTGTTCCACGGGCACAGGGACCGGGAGAACCAGCGGGGCTTCAGCTTCAGCGTCGGGAGTGGGGGTTGTTTGGCCTATCATGATCGGTCTCGCAACGCACAAATTTTAGACCTCGTTCACGTGCCTGACAACCTTCCCCCTGCTTTCGTCGCATATCCGCGCCTGCCCGACCATCAGCTGCTGGGCCTGCAAGGCGTTGATGCGGCTGCGTTTGCCCATGCCCAGTTCAGCAGCGACGTCACCGCCCTGCCCCCGCTGCATTGGCAGTGGAGCGCCTGGTTGAGCGCAAAAGGGCGCACCCTGGCGGTGTTCCAGCTGCTGAAGCTGGCAGACGATCACCTGCTGCTGGTACTGGCCGACGGCGATGCCGATGCGATTGCGTCGCAACTGCAGCGCTTCGTATTCCGTCGCAAGGTCAAGCTGCAGGTGCATGCCGATCTGATCGTCGCCGGCGCCTTCACTGCGCCGGAAGCAGCCATCGGTGCCGCCATTGCGCGGGTCGGCGGCGCAGGCTGGGAACTGGATCTGGGCAGCGACGCGTTGCCGCGCACCCTTCGGATCGGCCCGGTGGACGCATTCACTGCGGGCAGCGAGGCCGAGGAAGCCGCCTTTGCCCTGGCCTGGCGGCAGGCCGATCTGCGCTTCGGGCTGCCGCGCCTGGAAGCGAGCCAGCGTGAAGTGTGGACGCCCCAGCAGCTCGGCCTTGACCGTCTCAACGGCTACAGCGTGAAGAAGGGCTGCTACCCCGGCCAGGAAATCGTCGCCCGCACCCACTTCCTCGGCAAGGCCAAGCGTGCGGTGCAGCTGCTGCATACCGCGCAGCCGGCCCAGGCCGGTGAGGGCGTGCAGCAGGATGGCGCGGCGCTGGGCACTCTGGCCTGCGTGGCCGGGGATCTGGCGCTGGCGGTGCTGCCGCTGGAGACCAGCGAGGCAGCGCTGCAGGTGGGTGATGCGGTGGCGCAGCGGATGCCGCTGCTGGATGGCCTGGCGCGCTGAGGCGCCGATCCGGCATTCATCCACGCATGGCGTGGATCTACTGAACCCGGTGGGTGCGGACCGTTGGTCCGCACGCCTTCGGCGAAGGAAGGTTGCGTCCCTTACAGGCGCTCGCCGCTTTCCGGATTGAAGAAGTGCAGGCCCTGCGGGTGGATCGCCACGCGGATGTCCTCGCCCACATGCGGCAGTGACTGCGGCGCCACACGCATGGTCAGCGCGTGCTGGCCGCTGCTCATGTTGACGAAAATCTCGTTGCCAACCGGCTCGATGCCTTCGATACGGGCGGTGAACGCGTGGGTGTCTTCGCTGCCGGCCGGCTGCAGGTGTTCCGGACGTACGCCAACGGCGATCGGCTTCTGCAGCCACGCCGGGTCGATCGTCGCCTGGCCGAGCGGTGCACGCCACGCGCCTTCGACCACGGTCACCCCGCCGGCATCGCCCTGCAGGGTGCCGCGCAGCACGTTCATCGCCGGGCTGCCCAGGAAGCCGGCCACGAACAGGTTGGCTGGACGGTCATACAGCGCCATCGGCGTATCGATCTGCTGGATGACGCCATCCTTCAGCACCACGATGCGCTGGCCCAGGGTCATCGCCTCGACCTGGTCGTGGGTCACGTAGATCATGGTGGTGCCCAGCTTGCGGTGCAGCTGCGCGATCTCGGTGCGCACGCTGTGGCGCAGCTTGGCATCCAGATTGGACAGCGGCTCATCCAGCAGGAACACCGCCGGCTCACGCACCAGCGCACGGCCCAGTGCCACGCGCTGGCGCTGGCCGCCGGACATCGCCTTGGGCAGCTTGTCCATCATCTCGGTCAGGCCCAGGGTCTGCGCCGCCTCGCTGATGCGCTTGTCGATCGTGGCCTTGTCGTGGCCGCGCAGCTTCAGGCCGAAGGCCAGGTTCTCGGCCACGGTCATGTGCGGGTACAGCGCGTAGCTCTGGAACACCATCGCGATGTCGCGATCCTTCGGCGCCACATCGTTGACCACGCGGTCACCGATGGTCAGCGTGCCACCGCTGATCTCTTCCAGCCCCGCCACCATCCGCAGCAGGGTGGATTTGCCACACCCGGACGGCCCCACCAGCACCATCAGCTCGCCGTCGGCGACCTCGAAAGTGGCGTCCTTCACTGCGACCTGGCCGTTGTCGTAGACCTTGCGCACACCCTGCAACTGCACTTTTGCCATTTCACTCATCCAGTCCGCCCGACGCCGGGCTGTCTTTTGGGACTGCCTCGGCCCTCCCGATGGCAGTGATGATTGCGCGGTTGCCGCATGACGGCGACCACTGCAATCGAATACAGTTGCCCATTCTGCCATGTAAACGTTTTCACGTGGCACTATCCGACAGTCGGTGCGCGCCGACCTGCAGCGATGACCGAACGAAGGGTTGCCGCCGTAGTGGTTTCGATTGGAACGGTGTTCCGGTGACCCGGCACACTGCTCCCGATCAGCCTCGGACAGGCAGTTGCGCGGATGTCCCCCGAACCCAGCCATGAAGCGATTGACAACGATGTCACCCGGATCTGAAACTCGAGCGATGCACGACACCCTCTTCCTGTTTGGTGCCACAGGTGATCTGGCCCAGCGCTACCTGTTCCCTTCGCTGCTGCGCCTGCTTGGCGACGGCCTGCTGCCGGAGGATTTCCGCATCCGTGCGCTGGCCCTGTCCGGCCATGACACCGAAGCCTTCCATGACATCCTGCGGCCACGACTGCAGCAGGCGATGCCGATGGCCAGCCAGGAGGACATCGCCTCCCTGCTGCGTCGCATCGATTACCGTTCGGTCGACCTGCGCGATGTCGACTCGGTGGCCGCTGCGGTGTCCGATCTGGTCGACCGCCGCTGCGTCAGCTACCTGGCCATCCCGCCGGGCCTGTACATCTCCACCTGCGAAGGCCTGGCCAAGGGCGGCGCGCTTGCTGCACCGGCACGCCTGATGCTGGAAAAGCCGATCGGCAGCGACAGCGAGAGCGCCGAGCAGATCATCTCCACCATCGGCCAGTGGATCGACGAGGACCGCGTGTTCCGCCTCGACCATTACCTGGGCAAGGCGGCGGTGCAGAACCTCATCGCGCTGCGCTTCGGCAACACGCTGCTGGAAGCGGTATGGAACCGCAACTACATCGAGTCGGTGCACATCCTGGTGGCCGAAAGCGAAGGCGTGGACGGCCGCGATGCGTACTACGCACGCTCCGGCGCGCTGCGTGACATGGTCCAGAGCCACATCCTGCAGCTGCTGTGCATGGTGGCGATGGAACCGCCGGCGTCGCTGGAAGCCGACCGCATCCGCGACGAGAAGGTCAAGGTACTGCGCGCACTGCGGCCGCTGGATGCGAAGAACGCCGCACGTGACAGCGTTCGCGGCCGCTACACCGCCGGCAGCATCAACGGCCAGCCGGCACAGGCCTACCAGCCGCCGGAAGGCAGCGACGTGGAAACCTTCGCCGGTGTCACCGCGCACATCGACAACTGGCGCTGGAGCGGCGTGCCGTTCCACCTGGTCACCGGCAAGCGCCTGCCCGAGCGCACCACCCGCGTGGAAGTGACCCTCAAGCCGGTCACCCACTGGCTGTTCGAGCGCCCGCAGCGCGCACAGGCCGCGCCGAACCGCCTGGTGTTCCAGCTGCAGCCGCAGGAGAACATCGAACTGGGCCTGATGAGCAGCCTGGCCGGCCCGGAATGGGGCGCGCTGGAACTGCACCCGTTGGAACTTGAACTGTCGGTGCCGACCGGCCTGCACCGCCGCATCGCCTACGAACGCCTGTTCCTGGATGCCTTCAACGGCAACCACACGCTGTTCGTGCGCGATGACGAAGTGCGTGCTGCCTGGGCCTGGATCGACAGCGTTGCCGATGCCTGGAAGGCGGCCAACCTGCCGCTGGAACCCTACCCTGCCGGCCAATGGGGCCCAGCCAACGCGGTCGACTTCCTGCCGCAGGGCGTGGATGCGCCCGACAGCGGAGCGTCGGAATGAGCGCCGGCCCGCAGCCCGTGCTGGTCGCCGACATCGGTGGCACCAATGCCCGCTTCGCCCTTGCCGACACCTCGCAGGACGCCCCGCTGCTGAAAGAGAGCATCCGCGAGTACGCCGTGGCGGAGTTTCCTTCGCTGGGTGATGCCGCGCGCCACCACCTGGAGCAGATCGGCGCCACCGCCAGCCGTGGCGTGTTCGCCGTCGCCGGTCGTGTCGATGGTGACGAAGCCCGCATCACCAACCATCCGTGGGTGATCTCGCGCAGCCGCACGGCGGCGATGCTTGGTTTCAACGAACTGCACCTGATCAACGACTTCGCCGCACAGGCGATGGCGATTTCACTGCTGCAGCCCGATGACGTGATCCAGGTGGGCGGTGCTGCCTGGGTCCCGGGCAAGCCGGGACAGCCACGCAACTACGCTGTGATCGGGCCGGGTACCGGGCTTGGCGTCGGTGGTCTCATCCTGCGCCATGGCCGCTGCTATCCGCTGGAAACCGAAGGCGGTCATGTCAGTTTCCCGCCCGGAACCCCAGAGGAAATCCGCATCCTGGAGATCCTGTCCGAGCAGTTCGGACGCGTCTCCAACGAGCGCCTGATCTGTGGTCCCGGCCTGGTCAACATCCATCGCGCCGTGTGCGAGATGGCGGGCATCGACCCGGGCCAGCTGCAGCCGGTGGACGTGACTGCCCGCGCCCTGCATGGCGATCCACAGGCGATGCGCACCGTGGATGTGTTCTGCGCGGTGTTCGGCGCCATCGCCGGCGATCTGGTACTGACCCAAGGCGCCTGGGATGGCGTGTTCCTGACCGGTGGACTGACCCCGAAAATGCTCGATTCATTGCAGCATTCCGGTTTCCGCCAGCGCTTTGAACACAAGGGCCGCTTCTCCTCGATCATGGCCAGAGTGCCTTCGTTGGCCGTGATGCACCCCCACGCCGGACTGCTGGGCGCCGCCGCCTACGCCGCCGACGCCGAACGCGAAATTCCCGGAGTTGCCGCATGACCCCCGTTTTCCACGACGAGCGCATCGACTTCGTCCAACACGGCGATGCCGACGGCTGGATCGAAGCGGTCGCCGCCGAAATGGCACAGGCGATCAACCACGACATCACCGAACTGGGCCGCGCGCGCATCCTGCTGTCCGGCGGCACCACACCGGCGCCGGTGTACCAGGCGCTGGCCGAACTGGACGTGCACTGGGACCGCGTTGAAGTGAGCCTGGCCGACGAACGCTGGTTGTCACCGCAGGATCGCGACAGCAACGCATGGCTGGTGCGCGAGAACCTGTTGACGCGCGCCGAAGGTGCGCACTTCGATCCGCTGGTGCGGATCGGCAAGCCGCTGCCCGAATGCGTGTACACCGCCAACCTGCAGGCCCAGCACAGCCAGGCGCCGAGCCTGGTCGCACTGGGCATGGGCAACGATGGCCATACCGCTTCACTGTTCCCGGGCTCGAAGGATCTGGCCCGCGCCCTGGAAAGCACCCTGCCCTACGCCGCGCTGGATGCTACCGGCTGCCCCGGCGCCAACCAGTGGCCACTGCGCATCACCCTGACCCCGCGCGGCCTGCGCCAGTGCCGCCAGCGCCTGCTGCTGCTGCGCGGCAAGCAGAAGCTGCAGGTGCTGCGCCAGGCGCTGGACAGCAACGACCCCCAGCAGTACCCGATCCTCAACGCGATCAACCTGGAAGGCGCGCGCCTGCGCGTCCACTGGGCTGATTGATGTCGGCGGCGGCGCCGTGCCGCCGCTTGCCTCTCGCCACCACGAACGCCGGTAGCCAATGAGCCTCCATCCGCAACTGCAAGCCATCACCGACCGTGTCATCCGCCGCAGCGCCGCCTCGCGCGCCGCCTATCTGGCCGCGATCGACGCCGCACTGCGCGATGGCCCGTTCCGCAGCCGCCTGAGCTGCGGCAACCTCGCCCACGGTTTCGCCGCGTGTGGTGGCACCGACAAGAGCCGCCTGCGCGGTGGCGTGACGCCGAACCTCGGCATCATCACCGCCTACAACGACATGCTGTCGGCGCACCAGCCGTTCGAGAGCTATCCCGAGCAGATCCGCGCGATCGCGCGCGAGCTGGGGGCCACCGCCCAGGTGGCCGGTGCGGTACCGGCGATGTGCGACGGCGTCACCCAGGGCCGTGGCGGCATGGAACTGTCGCTGTTCTCGCGCGATGTGATCGCGCAGGCGACGGCCATCGGCCTGAGCCACGACATGTTCGACACCACCATTCACCTCGGCGTGTGCGACAAGATCGTGCCGGGCCTGCTGATCGGTGCGCTGGCGTTCGGCCACCTGCCGGCGGTGTTCGTGCCGGCCGGGCCGATGACGCCCGGCATTCCGAACAAGCAGAAGGCCGAAGTGCGCGAGCGCTACGCTGCCGGCGAAGCCACCCGCGAGGAGCTGCTGGAAGCCGAATCGGCGTCTTACCATGGCGCGGGCACCTGCACCTTCTACGGCACTGCCAATTCCAACCAGGTACTGCTGGAAGCGATGGGCGTGCAGCTGCCGGGCGCATCGTTCGTCAATCCGGAAACCACCCTGCGCGATGCATTGACCCGCGAAGCCACCGAGCGCGCGCTGGACATCACCGCACTGGGCGACGACTTCCGTCCGCTCGGCCGGATCATCGACGAGCGCGCGATCATCAACGCGATCATCGCGCTGATGGCTACGGGCGGTTCGACCAACCACACCATCCACTGGATCGCGGTGGCGCGCGCGGCCGGCATCGTGCTCACCTGGGATGACTTCGACGAACTGTCGCAGCTGATCCCGCTGCTGGCCCGTGTCTATCCGAATGGCGAGGCTGACGTGAACCGGTTTGCTGCTGCAGGCGGTCCGGCCTTCGTGTTCGGTGAACTGATCAAGGCCGGCCTGATGCATGGCGACCTGGTCAGCGTCGCCCGCGGCGGCATGGCCGACTACGCACGCGAGCCACAGCTGCGCGACGGCAAGCTGGTCTACCTGCCCGGGCTGGAACGCAGCGCCGACGAAGAGGTCGTGCGCGGTGTCGACAACCCGTTCGAGAGCCAGGGCGGCCTGCGCCTGCTGCGCGGCAACCTGGGCAAGTCACTGATCAAGCTGTCAGCGGTAAAGCCGCAGTACCGCACGATCGAGGCACCTGCGGTGGTGGTTGATGCACCGCAGGTATTGAACAAGCTGCACGCTGCGGGCCTGCTGCCGCAGGATTTCGTAGCGGTGGTGCGTTACCAGGGCCCGCGTGCGAACGGCATGCCGGAACTGCACTCGCTGGCGCCGCTGCTGGGCCTGCTGCAGAACCAGGGCCGGCGCGTGGCCCTGGTCACCGATGGTCGCCTGTCGGGCGCATCGGGCAAGATTCCGGCGGCGATCCACGTGACGCCGGAAGCGGCGCGCGGCGGCCCGCTCGGCAAGGTGCGCGAAGGCGACATCATCCGTCTGGACGGCGAAGCAGGCACGCTGGAAGTGCTGGTGGATGCGGCCGAATGGGCTGCACGTTCGCATGCACCGAACACGGCGCCGGCGGCGCACGACCTGGGCCGCAACCTGTTTGCGGTCAACCGGCGCGTGGTTGGCCCGGCCGACCAGGGTGCGATTTCGATTTCATGCGGGCCGGCGGCGGCCGATGGCGGGCCGTGGGACTACGATGCGGAATACGAGCTGGGGCATGACGCAGCGGCGGCGGCGGCACCGCATGAGGCGAAAGACGCCTGAAGCGAAAAGCCGCGGCAGGCTTCCCGGCTTGGGCAGTAGAGCGCCCTGGCCGGGACACGCCGTAAACCCATCCATGGGGGCTCGATCGCGGCATCCATGCCGCTCACGGTCCCGGCCAGGGCGCTCTACTGCCCTTGGACAACTCCCGGCGCGTCATTTGCGCTGCGGCCACTGAATCAAGAAGAGCAAAGGCAAGGGCAAAAGCATGGGTATCGAACAACATCAGGTGCGGGCGGCGGAGTTGTTGCATGCGGCCGGCATTCTGCCGGTGGTGACGATTCATACGCTGGACCAGGCACGGGCAGTAAGTGCGGCGCTGCTGGAAGGTGGCCTGCCGGCCATCGAGCTGACCCTGCGCACACCGGTGGCGATGGAAGCGCTGGCCATGCTCAAGCGTGAGCTGCCGGACGTGGTGGTGGGTGCCGGTACGGTGCTGACCGTCGAGCAGATGCAGCAGTCCATCGATGCGGGCGCGGACTTCCTGGTGACCCCGGGCACGCCGCCGGCACTGGCCGATGCACTGGCTGCCGCGCCGCTGCCGGTGGTGCCGGGTGCGGCCACGCCGACCGAACTGCTGTCGCTGTACGCGCGTGGGTTCCGCGTGTGCAAGCTGTTCCCGGCCACCGCCGTGGGCGGTCTGGCGATGATCAAGGGCCTGGCCGGCCCGGTCGCCGACCTCAAGCTGTGCCCCACCGGTGGCATCACCGAAAACACCGCCGCCGAATACCTGGAGCAGAAGAATGTGGTCTGCATCGGTGGTTCGTGGATGGTGCCGGGCAACTGGATCGCCGACGGCCAGTGGGACAAGGTGCGCGAAAGTGCCGCCCAGGCCGCGAAGATCGTCAAGCGCGTGCGCGGCCACTGAGCCGACGCAACTGTAGAACCGAGCCCACGCTCGGCTCCGCGTCATCAGGGGTCAGAGCCCTTTCCCGCTGGGAAAGGGATCCGACCCCGGGTAACGAGCGCGCAAAGCGCGCGACCCGCTCCTACCCTTCCTTCTTCATTCCGCGGTGGGCGCGCACGGAACTTGTCCGTGGACGGGCGGATGGGCTGTGCAGGGGCGTGAGCCGCATGGATGCGGCGACCGAGCTTACATGGACGTACTTGCAGCGCCCCCTGCACAGCCCATCCGCCCGGCCATCCCCCAGAATCCAACCGCACTCCACCGCGAGGGGCTCAGCCGTTGGCCGAAACCCTCACAACGGCCGCGCCGGATCCACCAGCCCGTACTGGCTGGCCATGCGCGCCAGCGCGATGTTGTCGTGGATTCCCATTTTCTCGAACAACCGCGCCTTGTGCGTGTTGACGGTCTTCGCGCTCAGGCTCAGGCGCCGCGCGATGTCTTCCTGGCGCAGCCCCTGGGTCAGCAGCAGCGCCACTTCCAGCTCACGCGGCGACAGGTTGTCGAACGGCGAACCGTTGCCTTCCACCGTCGACAGCGCCAGATTCTGCGCGATGCTGGTGCCGAGGTAACGCCGGCCAGCGGCCACATCGCGCACCGCGCGCAGCAGTTCCTGGGCATCGCAGCCCTTGCCGATGTAACCGGCAGCGCCCGCCTCAAGCAGACGTTTGGGCAGCGGACCGTCCTCCAGCACCGACACGATCACCACCCGCGTGGCGCGATGGCCGCGCACGATGCGCTCGGTCACTTCCATGCCGCTCACTCCAGGCAGGTGCAGGTCACACAGCACCACGTCCGGCTCAAGCTGGCGGATCGCAGGCAGTGCTTCTTCGCCGGTTTCGGCTTCGCCCACCACTTCAATGTCGGATTCACTCGACAGTATCATCTTCATCCCGGTGCGGACCAACGCGTGGTCATCCACCAGGTAGACTCGAATCGTCATTCACGTACCTCTTCGAATGCGGCCAATACGGGTCAACCTAGGCAGGAGCACCTGACCACCGCAAGCGCGGATGTTGCGCAAATCCGGCGTTCTGCCTTGCGCATCACATTCTTCACGCATCGATCGTGCCCCTTGTCCTGCAGAACCCGCTACAACGAAACAACCCGTCCCTCAGGTAGACGCCCTTGGGAGGGCATCCACGTCACTCCCCTTACGTGATCGCTTCGCTGGCCGTCGCTGGCGGCGAACCGTGCCGACGCCATGGATGGCGGCGACTGAACATGACCAGATAGCACCCTACCACCCAAACCAGCGCGGCACACCATCCGGCCAGGATGTCGGAGGGATAGTGCACCCCCAGATACACCCGGGAAACGCTCACCAGCAGGCTGAACGCGGGCGCCAGCAGCAGCACCGGCCAGCGCCAGCGGGTATTCCAGGCCAGCAGCACCAGGGTGACCGCCAGGGTCATCGACCCCATGGCATGGCCACTGGGAAAACTGAACGTCGATTCCGGCGCGATCGACTCCCACAGGCTCGGCCGGTCGCGCTGGAAGAAGTGCTTGCTGCCCATGTTCAGCAGCGCCGAGCCCACGAAACTCACCGCGACGAAGGTCGCCTCCCGCCAGCGCCGGCGCCAGGCCAGCACGCCAACGATCAGCACGTCAGCGGGAATCAGGAACCATTCGTAGCCCAGTTTCGACAGCAGCACGAAACAGCGGTCCAGCCATGGCGAATGCAGGCCGTGCATCTGCCACAGCAACGGTGCGTCGAAATGGAACGACTCGAATTCATGCACTTCGTCGGCCAGGGCGACAAAGCCCGCCAGCGGCAGCAGCACGCCGGCAAACAGCAGCATCAGCCGCCAGGCATTGCGTGCCATCCAGTGGCGGAAGCCGGAGGCCGGCTCCGGCGCGGCGAGGATCGTCGGCTTATCCTGCGCTTCGGACATAGGTGCGTTCGACATAGTCGTCGATCAGGGCGACGAAGTCCTGGGCGATGTTCTCGCCGCGCAGGGTCACCTTCTTCTCGCCATCGACGAACACAGGCGCAGAGGGAGTTTCACCGGTGCCCGGCAGCGAGATGCCGATATTGGCATGCCGCGATTCCCCGGGGCCGTTGACGATGCAGCCCATCACCGCCAGGGTCATGTTCTCTGCGCCGGGATGCTGGATCTTCCACAACGGCATTTTCTCGCGCACGTGGCTCTGCACCACCTTGGCCAGTTCCTGGAAGAACTCCGACGTGGTGCGGCCGCAGCCCGGGCAGGCGGTGACCAGCGGGGTAAACGCGCGTTGGCCGGTGGTCTGCAGCAGTTCCTGGGCGACGATCACTTCGGCGGTTCGCGACTGGCCCGGTTCGGGCGTCAGCGAAATGCGGATGGTGTCGCCGATGCCTTCCTGCAGCAGCACGCTCAACGCCGCCGACGAGGCGACGATGCCCTTGCTGCCGATCCCGGCTTCGGTCAGGCCCAGATGCAGGGCGAAATCGGAACGCTGGGCAAGGTCACGGTACACCGCGATCAGTTCCTGCACGCCACTGACCTTGGCCGACAGCACGATGCGATCGCGCGGCAGGCCCAGTTCCACGGCCTGCTCGGCCGAATCCAGCGCCGAACGAATCAGCGCTTCGCGCAGTACGCGGCCGGCATCCCAGGGCTGTTCGCGCTGGCTGTTCTCGTCCATCAGCTTCGCTGCCAGCGCCTGGTCGAGCGAGCCCCAGTTGGCGCCGATGCGCACCGGCTTGTTGTAGCGGATCGCAAACTCGATCAGCTGCGCGAACTGCAGGTCCTTCTTCTTGCCGAAGCCCACATTGCCCGGGTTGATGCGGTACTTGGCCAGCGCTTCAGCACAGGCCGGTTCGGCGGTCAGCAGCTGGTGGCCGTTGTAGTGGAAATCGCCGATCAGCGGCACGTCGATGCCCATCATCGCCAGCTTGTCGACGATGCGCGGGATCGCGGCAGCCGCTTCAACCGTGTTGACGGTCAGGCGCACCATCTCCGAACCGGCACGCCAGAGCTCGGCGACCTGCTTGACGCTGGAGGCCACATCGGACGTGTCGGTATTGGTCATGGACTGCACCACCACCGGCTTGCCACCACCCACGGTGACGCCACCGATCTGGACCGCTTGGGTCAGGCGACGGGGCCAGGCAGTGGCATCGGAGGGGGCAGTGGGGCGAGTGACGGCGTCATGCATGCGGGCATTCTAACGCCGGCTCCCGGTTTCCGGGCGAGTCGCATTCAGCCGCCG
This sequence comes from Stenotrophomonas sp. STEN046, assembly GCF_056759755.1. NCBI lineage: Bacteria > Pseudomonadati > Pseudomonadota > Gammaproteobacteria > Lysobacterales > Lysobacteraceae > Stenotrophomonas > Stenotrophomonas sp. STEN046. The sequence continues at coordinate 1,954 of NZ_JBRRDR010000056.1, read as the reverse complement.
GCACGGCTGCGGCCGATTGTCGCAGGCAGGCCTGCGCGCGAACGCATACGATGGGCGCGAATGACCGGTCCCGACGCCCCGTTTCTCCGAACCCTGTGCAGCCTGCGCTGGCTGGCTGTGGCCGGCCAGGCCGCGACCATCCTGGTGGCCACCTGGGTACTGGGCCTGCCCCTGCCGCAGTTGCCACTGTGGTCCGGCGTGGCCGTGCTGGCGGTATTCAATCTGTATACGCAGCTGCGCCCGGAACCGGCCGATACCGCGCCACTGACCGCGTTCGGCCACATCCTGGTGGATGTGATCATCCTGACCTGGATGGTCAGCTGGAGTGGCGGCATCGCCAATCCGTTCGGCTCGCTGTTCCTGATCCTGATCGCGCTGGCCGCCTTCGCCCTGCCCCTGCGCTGGGCCCTGGCCGTGGCCAGTGCGTGCCTGCTGGGCTATGCGGCCAGCGGCGTATTCGGCCAGCCATTGCCGGCGGGCTACTTCAATGCACTGGACCTCAACCGCTGGGGCGTGATCGCCACGTTCCTGCTGTCTGCCGCCGTGGTGCTGATCTTTTCTACCCGGCTGGCCATCGCACTGCGTGAGCGCGAGCTGGAACTGTCCGCCCTGCGCGAGCGTTTCGCCCGCAACGAAGGCATCGTCGCCCTGGCCACGCATGCCGCATCGGTGGCGCACGAACTGAACACCCCGCTGGCAACCATGACCCTGCTGGCCGACGATGTTGCCGAGCGCAGCGAGGAACCGGAAGTCCGCGAGGACATGGAGACGCTGCGCGAGCTGCTGGTGCAGTGCCGGGAACGTGTGCTTGCGCTGGCCGCGCCGGCCTCCAACGATCGCCCCGGGCGGACCCACTCCAGCGCCCAGCAGGTGCTGGAGCAATGGCGGCTGGTGCGTCCGACCATCGACCTGCACCGCAATGACGACGCGCCGCTGCGGCTGCCTCTTGACCCGGGCGTCGGCCATCTGCTGATGGTGCTGCTCAACAACGCCGCAGATGCCGGTGAGCAGGCCGGCCGGCCACGCGTCGACCTGAGCCTGCGCATCGAAGGCGATGACCTGATCGGCGAAGTGCGCGATTACGGCCACGGGTTCAACGCCCGCGCCGCCGTGCTGCCGGGCAAGCTGTTTGGCAGCAGCAAAACCGAGGGCATGGGCGTCGGCCTGGCCCTGTCCCATGCCACCATCGAACGTCTCGACGGCGAGATGTGGATGCGCCCGGCCCAGGGGGCCGGCAGTCGCGTCGGCTTCCGCCTGCCGTTGGCCCCCCGCGAGGACACCCCATGAGCCTTCACCACTCCACTCTCGGCCTGCTGGTCGATGACGACGAGCTTTATCTGCGCACTCTGCAGCGCAGCCTGGCCCGCAAGGGACTGGAAACACAGACCGCCCAGGATGCGGCCAGTGCGCTGGCGCTGGCACGCCAGCACCCGCCGGCATTCGCGCTGATCGACCTCAAGCTGGGCAGTGATTCGGGCCTTGCGCTGATCCAGCCGTTGCGCGCCCTGCGTGCGGACATGCGGATCCTGCTGGTCACCGGATATGCCAGCATCGCCACCGCTGTGGAGGCAATCAAGCTGGGCGCTGACGACTACCTGCCCAAGCCGGCAACGGTACCGATGATCCTGCGCGCGCTCGGCGAGGACGACGATGGCCCTGCCGACGATGGCGAAATGGAAGTCCCCGACGCGATGACGCCGATCAGCCGCCTGCAGTGGGAACACATCCAGCAGGCGATGCACGAGACCGGCGGCAATGTGTCGGCCGCCGCGCGCCTGCTGGGCATGCACCGGCGCTCGCTGCAGCGCAAGCTGGCCAAGCGGCCGAGCCCGGAGCGCGACCCAAGCCGCTGAGGCGGCGTCGCGTCCGCCGGGGGCGGGGCGGCGCGGCCCGGCGCGGCGCGCGGGGGGGCGCCGGGGCGGGCGCCCGCCGCGCGCCCCCCGCGGGGACCGCC